>NZ_AHBC01000043.1:0-168555 GCF_000236625.2 Halomonas sp. GFAJ-1 | reverse complement strand
AACAAAATACGCAGATGGCTTTCGCCTTTAAGCGGGTTACCCAGCGGCGCGATGATCTGCTGATCAATGGGATAAGGCTCCACATCGGCTAAGTTCTCTGCCAGCGTTTTACCCGTGACCGTTAGGCAGTCGCCGTTAAGTAGCCCGGCATCCAGCAGGATTTTCATCAGCGGCTGAATACCGCCAATCGCCACCAGCTCGCTCATCATATAGTGGCCACTGGGGCGCAGGTCGGCCAGCACCGGCACGCGCTTACCAATCTCGGTAAAGTCTGACAGGGTCAGCTCAACGTCGATAGTGCGAGCCATGCCAATCAGGTGCAGCACCGCATTGGTCGACCCCCCAAGGGCGATGACCACCGTAATCGCGTTCTCGAACGCTTCGCGGGTCATGATATCGGAGGGTTTGATATTTTGAGCCAGCAGCGCCAGCACGGCCTCACCGGCGGCTTTACAGTCGTCGCGCTTTTCCTGAGAAATGGCGTTCTGCGCTGAACTACCCGGCAGGCTCATGCCCAATGCTTCAATGGCAGACGCCATGGTGTTGGCGGTATACATACCGCCACAGGAACCCGGGCCAGGGATGGCGGTTTCTTCGATGTTTTTAAGCTCAATTAGATCAATATCACCACGAGAATGGGCGCCCATCGCCTCAAACACCGAAACAATATCAGTGTGCCCTTTGCCGGGCATGATGGTGCCGCCATAAACAAACACGCTGGGGCGATTCAGTCGCGCCAAGCCCATCACGCAGCCCGGCATATTTTTATCGCAACCACCTATAGCTACCAGCCCATCAAACCCTTCACAGCCCGCCACGGTTTCAATCGAATCGGCAATCACTTCCCGCGAGACCAGCGAGTACTTCATGCCTTCGGTGCCGTTGGCAATGCCATCAGAAATAGTGATGGTATTAAAAATCACCCCTTTGCCACCCGCCGCGTCGGCACCAGCGCAGGCGAACTCTGCCAGCTCACCAATATGGCTATTACACGGCGTCACCATGCTCCAAGTGGAAGCGATACCCACCTGAGGCTTTTGAAAATCGTCGTCGTTGAAGCCCACGGCGCGCAGCATGGCGCGGCTAGCCGCTTTACCGGGGCCATCCACCACTTGGGCAGAGTGGCGGCGGGTATTATGGTTGGTCGGCTCGGTCATAACGGACTCCTCTCAATGGCATGGCAAAGGGCACAGCTTGGCGATATATCTGACATCCCGCAAGCTGCTTAACTTATGGCACCATAGCGTCACCACCACCCGTGACGCTGATTGCCGTGAAGGAACGCCGCCGTATGCCTGCCAATGCCTTGTTCTCCCCTACTCCGCTCCCTCCTGGCTTTATGGTGGTACATGCTAACCGCTTGGAAGATTTACGCGGTTTGGCGGTGGAGTGGATGCGCCGCCAGCCGTTGGGGCCGCTGGAGAACGAAACCATTCTGGTGCAGAGCAACGGTATTGGGCAGTGGCTGAAGCTGGCGCTGGCGGAAGACCCCAAAAACGGCGGCGCGGGTATTGCGGCGGCACTCGACGTAATGCTGCCCGCGCGGTTTCTATGGCAGGCCTACCGCACGGTGCTCACGCACGTTTCCCAAAACGCCGATGCCGTGCCGGAAACCTCGCCGTTCGATAAATCGCGCTTGGTGTGGCGGCTACTGCGCCTGCTGCCTACCCTGGCCGGGCAGCCGGTGTTCGAGCCGCTGGCGCAGTTTCTAGAAATCGACCGCGACCAGCGCAAGCACTACCAATTGGCCGAACGGCTGGCGGATCTGTTTGACCAGTATCAGGTGTACCGCGCCGACTGGCTGGATGCCTGGGCCAACGGCCACGATGTACTGATTACCGCAAAAGGCGAGCACCGCCCGCTGGAAGAGCACCAGCGCTGGCAGCCCGCGCTATGGCGCATCCTGCGTGACGACGTGGCTGCCACCCAAGGCGATGCCGGGCTGAACAGCAGCCGCGCCCAGGTGCACCAGCGCTTTTTGAAGGCCACCGAGCACTTGGAAGGCCAAGACTGCCCGCCGGGGCTGCCCCGGCGGCTGATTATCTTCGGGATTTCATCGCTGCCCCAGCAAACCCTGGAAGCGCTGGCGGCGCTCTCACGCTGCTGCCAAATCGTGCTGTGCGTGCACAACCCCTGCCAGTTCTACTGGGCGGATATTATCGAACACAAAGACCTGCTGCGCGCCCAGCGCTACCGCCAGCGGCGCAAAACCGGCATGCCCGAAGCGCTGGATGTACTGGGCACCGGCGACGCCGACGATGCCCTGCACCTGCACGCCCAACCGCTGCTGGCCGCCTGGGGCAAGCAGGGCCGCGACTACCTGCGCCTGCTCGATGAGCACGACGACTCTGGCAACTACCAAACCCTATTCGAGCAGCAGGCACTGCGCATCGATATGTTTGAGCCGTTCAGCGGTGAAGATCGCCACTGCCTGCTCAGCCAGCTGCAAGACGACATCCGCGAGCTGCGCCCCGTGGCGGAAACGCAAGGCCACTGGCCTGCACTGCCCGCTTCCGATGACTCCATCGTGTTTCATATCGCCCACGGCCCCCAGCGGGAAGTGGAGATTCTCCACGACCAGCTGCTAGCCGCCTTTAGCGCCGATCCACACCTGCGCCCGCGAGACATCATCGTTATGGTGCCGGATATCGACCGCTACGCGCCGCACATCGAAGCGGTATTTGGCCAGCTGCCCACGGACGACCCACGGCACATTCCCTACACGCTCTCGGACCAAGCCAGTCGCCACCGCCTGCCGCTAATGATTGCGCTGGAAAAGCTGCTGCGGCTGCCGGAGCTGCGCCTGTCGGTGAGCGATTTGCTCGACCTGCTAGAAGTACCCGCCCTGCGCCAGCGCTTCGGCCTAGAAGAACGCGACCTGCCGGTACTAGAGCGCTGGATGGAAGGCGCGGGCATCCGCTGGGGGCTCAACGCCAAGCAGCGCCAAAAGCTGGAACTGCCCGGCGGGCTAAGCCAAAACACCTGGGCCTTCGGCCTGCGCCGCCTGCTGTTGGGCTACACTGTGGGCGACGGCCACGCGTGGCAAGGCATCGAACCGTTTGATGATATTGGCGGGTTGGAAGCGGGCTTAGCGGGGCCCCTGGCCACGCTGCTAGAGAAGCTCGAAGCCACCTGGGAGACCTTCTGCCAACCCACCGATGCCGCCACCTGGGTCGCGCGGCTACGGGAACTGCTGGAGACTTTCTTCCTGACCGACGACGCCCAAGAGAGCGTCATGCTCTCCAAGCTGGAAAGCGGCTTGCAGCAGATGCTGGAAAGCAGCCGGGAAGCCGAACTCAACGACCCGCTGCCGCTCTCTATGGTGCGGGAGCACTGGCTGGCGCAGATTGATGAGCACAACCTTTCCCAACGCTTCTTGGCCGGTGCGGTCAACTTCGCCACGCTGATGCCCATGCGCGCCATCCCCTTCAAGCGGGTGTGCCTGCTGGGCATGAACGACGGCGAGTACCCCCGCTCCCAGCCGCCGCTGGATTTCGACCTGATGGGCAGCGACTACCGCCCCGGCGACCGCTCCCGCCGGGAAGACGACCGCTACCTGTTTTTGGAAGCGCTGCTCTCCGCCCGCGACCAGCTCTACGTGAGTTGGGTCGGCCGCAGCCAGATCGACAATACGCCGCTGCCACCTTCCGTACTGGTGGGCCAACTGCGCGACCACTTAGAAGCCGGCTGGCAAACGGAAGACGGCGCCCCGCTGCTGGAAACACTCACCACCGAGCATCCGCTGCAGCCGTTCAGCCGCGCCTACTTCACTCCCTCAACAAGCCGACTGTTCACCTATGCCCACGAATGGCGGGAAGTACACGCCCCGCGTACGCCCACCGCCGCGAGCCGTACGCTGCCGCCGCCAGAAAACGCCCCCACCACGCTGTCCCTTGGGCAACTGGGCGGCTTTCTGCGCGAGCCGGTGCGCAGCTTCTTCAATACCCGCCTCGGCGTCTATTTCGAGCAGGAGGCGATTGCCGAGCTAGACGCCGAACCCTTCGCCCTGGATGGCCTGCAAAACTGGCAGCTACAAGACCAGCTGATTGCCGCCCAACGCCACGCGGTGGATAACGGCCAGCCGCGTATTGAAGCATTGCACGAAGCATTGGAGCGCTTTCAAGGCCAGGGCGTGCTGGCCATGGGCGCGTTTGGCGAACGCATGCGCGATACCCTCGCCGAACCCATGGAAGCCCTTTTCAACGACTACGAAGAAGCGCTAGCCGCGTGGCCCATCGCCCTTAACGAACCCGAAGCGATTTACCTGGAAAGCCACGAGGGCAGCGTGTTGGAAGACTGGCTAAACGAACTGCGCCAGGATGAAGCAGGCCAACGCTGCCGCCTGCTGCTGCTCAGCAGCAGCTTGATCAAGAACAGCAAATACCAGTGGCACCTGCTGCTGCGCCCCTGGGTAGCGCACTTGGCAGGCAACTTGAGCGGCCCGATGACCACACAGCTGCTCTCCAAAGCGGGGCACGTCACGCTAGAGCCTGTGGATGCCGAAACCGCTCGCCAGCACTTGGAAACCCAGCTCGCCGCCTGGAAAGCCGGGTTAGCAACCCCACTGCCGCTTTCACCCCACGCCGCGTTTGCCTGGTTAACCAAACAAGGCACGCCGGAAATAGCCCAAGAGACCGACCGAGACAGCGACGCCTTTGCTGCCGCCGAAGCCGCTTACGAAGGCGGCTACAAAGTGACCGGGGAAGTAGCGCAAAGCGCCTATCTAGGCCACCAATGGCCCCGCTTCGAGCGGCTGTTTTTTGAGCAGGCCAACGGGCACACCTTTGCCACGCTGGCTGAAGCGCTGTACGCGCCGCTGTTCAAAGCAGTGAAAAAGCCCAATATCAGCAAAACCCAGTAAAGTGCTAACCTTTAAACACAGCACATGTAAGCAAGGAGCAGCCGCCATGCGTCTCACCCAAGCACAGCGCGATACCATTCTGTCAGGCGTTCGCGAGTTCGCCGGGGCCTCAACAGACACATACGTGTTTGGCTCTCGATTAGATGATACAAGGCGAGGCGGCGATGTTGATTTACTGCTGATATCCCCAGCGGCCATACCGCTGCTTGCTTGTGCCGAACTCAAAATGGCGTTGGAAAAGCGTCTCCAGCTACCTGTCGATATCCTGACCTATGTATCGAGTACAAAACCCACCCCCTTCCAAGCAATTGCCTTAGCGCAGGCACGCTCCATTAATAGTGAGAAAGCCGCATGAGTCAGGATATTCTCGGCGATCAACAACGCCACCTTGCGCAACTACTTGAAGCCATTCAGCGCTGCGCCTGGTTTCTACAGCAGTCACGCAACAAAGTTACCTGGCCAATGGATGGCGAGTGGCTAGCGGATCACAAAAAAGATGTAGCACTATTCGAAACACTTGCCGCTATCAATGAGCGGTTTGCCAAGCTGCAAGACTCTTTAGCGTCAGCCATGCGACACAGCGCTTTACTGGCTGGCGAACCCACTGACAGCTTTCTCAAAGTGCTGGCTCTATTTGAAAAGCAAAGGGTGATTGATGACATTAGCGATTGGCAGCGCTGCCGAGCTATTCGCAATATAGCGGCGCATGACTACGCAACGCACTACGCCCAAATAGCAGAACACTTTAATCTACTGAACGAACTCGCCGACATGCTCCTTCTAACGTCACAACGTCTTGTGAACTGGAGCGCAGAGCAACTACAGATTTTGCCCGCAAGTCAGGATTTCTCTACTGAGTTTGACAGTATTTTCATATGAGTCAGCCAACCCCACTCAACCCTCTTAAGCTCCCACTCCACGGCAGCCGTTTGATTGAAGCCAGCGCGGGCACGGGGAAAACTTTCACCATCGCGCTGCTCTACGTGCGCCTGGTGCTGGGCGGGCAGCACAGCAAGGACGACACCGCCTTCGTACGCCCGCTCACCCCGCCGGAAATTCTGGTGGTCACGTTCACCAACGCCGCCACGCAAGAATTGCGTGAACGTATCCGCCACCGGCTGGTAGAAGCGGCGGCGGTGTTTCGTCATCAGGGTGAAGACTCTCTTCTGTTAGCGCTACGCAGCCAATACCCCGAGGCCACCTGGCCCGCCTGCGCCCGCCGCTTAGAGTTAGCCGCCGAGTGGATGGACGAAGCCGCGGTTTCCACCATCCACAGTTGGTGCTACCGCATGCTGCGCGAGCACGCCTTCGATAGCGGCAGCCTGTTCTCGCTCAATTTAGAAAACGACCAGCAAGAGCTAGAGCAAGAGGTAGTGCGCGACTACTGGCGCACCTTCTACTACCCGCTAGACGCCGAGGCGCTGGGCAGCATCACCAGCTACTGGAAATCGCCCGACCAGCTGCACCAAGACGTACGCAAACTGCTCCACGAAAGCGATGCACTGGGCGCCCCACGCCCCGAGCCCACGCACACCTTAAGCACCGCCGCCGCCGAGCGCAGCGCCCTGCTCAGTACCCTGAAAGCCCCCTGGCCCGCCTGGCTGGACGACCTAGTGCCCGCGCTGGAAGACGCCGCCAAACGCAAAGCCTTCAAAGGCCAAAGCTTCAACGCCAAAAGCCGTGCCAACTGGCTAGGCGCCCTGCGGGTGTGGTGCGACAGCGACGCCACCCGCCCTGCGCTCACCCCCGCCGCCTGGAAACGCCTCACCCCAGAGGGCATGGCGGAAATATGGAAAGAGGGCGCGCCCCCTTGCCCCGCCGCCTGGCAAGCGCTGGCCGAGCTGCCCGCCGCACTGAATGCCCTGCCCGAGCCGCGCAACGACCTGCTGATTCACGCCGTGCAGTGGTGCAAAGTGCGCCTGGAGCGGGAGCAAGAGCGCCGCGCCGAAATGGGCCCCAACGATCTGCTCACCCATTTAGACCGCGCCCTGCAAGGCCCCAATAAAGAGGCGCTGGCCGCGCAAATTCTGCGCCAGTTCCCCGTAGCGCTGATCGACGAATTCCAGGACACCGACCCCATCCAGTACCGCATTTTCAACGCGGTGTATGAGGTCGCCAAGCCCCGCCGAGACGCCGCCATGCTTCTGATAGGCGACCCCAAGCAGGCCATTTACGCCTTTCGCGGCGCGGATATCTTCACCTACTTAAAAGCCCGCGAAGACACCGCAGGCCGCCACGTCACCCTGGGCACCAACTACCGCTCCAGCCGCGCCATGGTAAACGCAGTGAACCACTGCTTCCGCTACGCCGATGAGCACCCGGCCGGGGCGTTTCTGTTCCGCGAAGAAGGCGGCGACAACCCGCTGCCGTTTCTGCCGGTAGAGGCCAAAGGCCGCAGTGAGCAGCTTGTACACCAGGGCCAGCCGCTGCCCGCCATGACGCTTTGGCCGCTGGAAGCCGACGAGCCGCTCTCCAAAACCGCCTACCAAACCGAGATGGCCGAACGCTGCGCCTCGTACATGGCGGAACTGCTCAGCGCGGGCCAACAAGGCGAGAGCGGCTTTCAAACCGATGAGACGCTCACCCCGCTCAAGCCATCGGATATGGCGGTACTGGTGAACGGCCTACAGGAAGCCCGCGCCATTCGCCTAGCGCTGGCCAGCCGTGGGGTGAAGAGCGTGTATCTCTCTGACCACGATAAGGTGTTTAGCTCGCCTATGGCCGCCCAGGTAGAGCGCTGGCTGCGCGCCTGCGCCGAGCCGCTGGCCAGCTCCCGCCAGGCCGAAGCACACCTGCGCGCAGCACTGGCCACGCCGGTGCTGGGGCTGAGCTTGGCGGACCTAGACCACCTGCAGCAAAACGAGCTGGCCTGGGAAGAGCGAGTAGAACAGTTCAGCCGCTACCACCGCCTGTGGCAGCGCCAAGGCATGCTGCCGCTGGTGCGCCGCATCATGGTGGATTTTGATATTCCCGCCCGCCTGCTGGCGGAGTTTGAAGAGGGTGAGCGCTTGCTCACCGACCTGCTACACCTGGGCGAACTGCTGCAGCAGGCGAGCGCCGAACTGGACGGCGAACACGCGCTGATTCGCTTTCTGTTTGACGCCATTGCCGACCCGGAAAGCCACGGCGACAGCCACAAGCTGCGCCTGGAGAGCGACGCGGATTTGGTCAAAGTGGTCACCATCCACAAATCCAAAGGGCTGGAGTATCCGCTGGTGTTTCTGCCCTTCATTGCCAACCACCGCCCGGTCAAAGCTGAGGACGTACCGCTGCGCTGGCACGACGGCGAGGGCAACCTACAGCTCAGCCTAGAAGCGGATGACGCGATACTCGCCACCGCCGACCGCGAACGGCTGGGGGAAGACCTGCGCAAACTCTACGTGGCGCTCACCCGCGCCCGCCACGCCACCTGGCTAGGGCTGGCCCCGCTGAAAGCCCTGGAAAACAGCGCACTGGGCTACCTGCTAAAAGGCGGCAGCGCCCTGTCACCGGAGGCGCTCAATAACGCGCTTGATGAACTGGTGGAAGGCAGCGAGATACAGATTCACCAACCCCCCGCGCCCACCGCAGAGCGCGTGGCCCAAGTGGAGCAAAGCAGTGCGCTGGGCCACGCCCGCACGCCCACGCGCCCCGCTAAAGAGCACTGGTGGATTGCCAGCTACTCCGCGCTGCGGCTTTCCGGCACGCTTACCGCTCCGGTGCTGCCACCGCTGGAACCCACCACCGCCCAGGAAGCCACCGCGTTTGAAGTGCTGGATGAACCCCAAGAACTATCTCAAGAACGATCCCAGCTAGAAGCGTTTCACTTACATAAGTTTCCACGCGGCCCCGGCCCCGGCACCTTTCTGCACGGGCTGCTGGAGTGGGCGGGCAAGCAAGGCTTCGATAGTGCCGCCAACGATATGGAAGCACTCAACGATATGCTGTGGCGGCGGGTGCAGCTACGCGGCTGGCAGGCATGGCAAGAACCGCTGGCGGGTTGGCTAAGCGCCCTGCTCACCACGCCGCTACCGCTGGCCGCGCCCACCCCGCAAAGCGTGGCGCTGAATGAGTTAGAAAGCTATCAGGTAGAGCTAGAGTTCTGGTTTGCCGCCAAGCGGGTGAACACACAAGCCATCGATGCGCTGGTGAGCAAGCACTTACTGCCAGGGGTAGAGCGCCCCGCGCTGGATGCCGACACCCTGAACGGCATGCTGAAAGGCTTCATTGACTTGGCCTTCGAGCACCAGGGGCGCTTTTACGTGCTGGACTGGAAATCGAACTACTTGGGCCCCAACGACAGCGCCTACGACCCCGAAGCCCTGCGCCACGCGCTGCTGGCCAAACGCTACGACCTGCAGGCCGCGCTCTACTTACTCGCTATGCACCGGCTGTTAAAAGCGCGCCTGCCAGATTACGACCCGCACCAGCATTTGGGCGGCTCGATGACGGTATTCCTGCGCGGCAGCCGCAGCCCTGGGCGCGGCGTGGTGGGCGAGCCCGCCCCGGTTGAACTCATCGAAGCCCTGGATAGCCTGTTTGCAGGCGAGCCCCACGCCACCCAGCAGGAGGCCACGGCATGAGCCGCCAGCACGACACCCACACCTTCGATATGTTTGGCGATGCGCCCACCGCCAGCGCCCACCCGGCACTCAGCAGCACTCCGGAACTGCTGGCCCTGTGCGAACGCTGGGTAGCACGAGGCTGGCTGCGGGATTTAGACCGCGCCCTGGTGCGCTTTTTAGCCAGCGAAGCCCCAGACGCCCCCACGCTGCTGCTACTGGCCGCCGCGCTGGCCAGCCACCAGCTAGGCCACGGCCACGTATGCCTGGATATTAACGCCACGCTCAACGCGCCGGATTTCGCCCTTTCGCTACCGCCCGAAGGGGACGACCTCACCGACCCGCCGCCGCTGCCCAGCGATGTGCTGGCCACGCTCACGCTCAGCGAATGGCAAGCCGCCCTGCACCACCCGCTGCTCACAAGCAAAGGTCCAGGCAACACGCCGCTAGTCGTAGTGACCACTCACTCAGCCAACGGCGACCCCAGCACACGGCTCTACCTGCGCCGCTACTGGCAGTACGAACAAAGCCTGCACCAACACATCGCCGCACGCCTGGAAGAGATGAATGACGCCAGCGCCTCGGGGTTACTCCCCCAAGCGCTCAACATCCTGTTCAAGCAAGGCAACGGCCTAGACTGGCAAAAAACCGCCTGCGCCCTGGCCGCCCGCAGCCGCTTCGGCATCATTACCGGCGGCCCCGGCACCGGCAAAACCACCACCGTGGTACGCCTGCTCGCCCTGCTGCAAAC
Organism: Halomonas sp. GFAJ-1; assembly: GCF_000236625.2. Classification (NCBI taxonomy): domain Bacteria; kingdom Pseudomonadati; phylum Pseudomonadota; class Gammaproteobacteria; order Oceanospirillales; family Halomonadaceae; genus Halomonas; species Halomonas sp. GFAJ-1. The sequence goes on along the minus strand of NZ_AHBC01000043.1, from coordinate 158,402 downwards.
CCTACAACTGGCCCAGCACCCCAGCCAAGCGCTGCGCATTCGCCTAGCCGCCCCCACCGGCAAAGCCGCCGCCCGCTTGAACGAATCTATCGCTGGGCAGGTGAATGCGTTACCGCTTGATGAGTTGGCAACGCTGTTAAGTGAACACTCACCTTCTGCGGCAGCCAGCGAGATCGCGATTCCTACGGAAGTGACAACACTGCACCGTTTACTCGGCGCACGCCCCGACACCCGCCACTTCCGCCACAGCGCCGCCAACCCGCTAGCGCTGGATGTACTGGTGATCGACGAAGCCTCAATGGTGGATATCGAAATGATGGCCGCCACCCTCAGTGCCCTACCCGCCCACGCCCAGTGCATTCTGCTGGGGGATAAAGACCAGCTCGCCTCGGTAGAGGCAGGCTCGGTACTGGGCGACCTATGCCGCCGCGCCGACGCCGCCCACTACACCCCGGCCACCGCCGAATGGCTGGCACAAGCTACCGGCCAGCCGATGCCCGCAGATTTCATCGACCCCGAAGGCCAACCGCTCGACCAAGCCATTACCATGCTGCGGGTTAGCCACCGCTTTAATGAACACAGCGGCATCGGCCAACTGGCGAAAGCCATTAACCAGCCAAGCCATGCGCAAAGCGAACGGGAAAAACAGCAGGTGGTAAGCGCCGTGCTGCGCCACGGCTACCCGGATGTGCACCACTTGGTAATGAACGACGACGCCGCGCTAGATAAGCTGGTGATTCACGGCAGCCCCAGCGGTTTTGCAAGCAACGGCGAAGGCCGCACCGACCACCAAGGCCAGCCCATCGCCCCGCCCACCGGCTACCGCCACTACCTCAACGTGCTGCACGCACAGCGCCCACGAGGGGAGTCGTTCGAGGAGAACCAAGCCGTTTATAACACCTGGGCGAGTGAGGTACTCAGCGCCTACAGCCACTTCCAACTGCTGTGCGCGCTGCGCAAAGGCCCCTGGGGGGTTGAAGGCTTAAACCAGCGCATCGCCAGCACATTGCGCCGCGAAAAACTGCTGTTAGTCAGCGACTACACCTTGGAGAAAGGCTGGTATGAAGGCCGCCCGGTACTGGTCACCCAAAACGACTACGGCCTGAAACTAATGAACGGCGATATCGGCATCACCCTGGCCGTGCCCGACCCACGCAATCCACAGCAAACGCTATTAAGAGTCGCGTTCCCCAGCAGCGACACCGAAAAGCCCATCCGCTGGGTGCTGCCTTCCCGTCTGCACGCGGTGGAAACCGTGTTTGCGATGACAGTGCACAAATCCCAAGGCTCGGAGTTCTTGCACACCGCCCTACTGCTACCGCCCACGCTAAACCCCATTCTGACCCGCGAGCTGGTGTACACCGGCATCACCCGCGCCCGCGAATGGCTCACGGTGGTGGAAGCCAAACGCGGGGTGTTGAATGAGTCGGTGGTGAGGGAAGTGGTTAGGGTTAGTGGGGTTGGGGGTTAATATCAATGTTAGCTGTTAATATCCAAGGTTAACGGAACATGATCACTTGTTGAGATCCAATCATCATGCTGGCCGATACGCAAAGAACATGTTTCAGTTAAGTCAGAAGAAGTAAAAACATAATCAATGTGATAGGCCTTGCGGCGATTCCGCTGTAAAAAAAACGTTGGGCTGGTCTCCTTGCCTTGTTCTTCTCCGAACAGGCTATGATACTGGCTCTTGAAACCCATCTCGCCGAGTTCAGCAACTACATTTGAGTGATTCCACCATCGATCTGGCTTATCCCAGCGTGCATTGCTATTAAAATCACCGAGAATGATGGTCTTGGGCCCGCTGAGTTCGTTACGGTGAATCTGAAGGTACTTCCAGAATTGGCCCATGTAGCCAAATGCTTCTTCGTTGCGCCCCTTTGTCCAAACGGCAAGCACGATGAAATCTTTATTAATGGTGAAAGGGAGAAAAAGCCTGAGATCTTCCGTGCTCCATCTCAGTGTTGCACTTTTGCTGAACAGCCCAGAGATGGAAAAGCTGCCGCTCCAATTTAACTTTTCAACTTGATGACCGTTTCGCGAAAAAATGCCGATGCCACGATTTTTTGACTCACCCAACCACAAGTAAGAACCAGCCCATTCCCTATATTCAGGGGTCGATAATGCAGGATCTTCACATTCCTGAACCACCAAGACATCAGCTCGCAAACTATCTGCTTCTGCAAGCTTTCGTCTCAGTGCTCCATTACAATTCCAAGTTACGATTTTCATAGAGAGATAGTTGCAGTCAAGGGGGCCAACATACGCTGCGTTTGGCTTTTTTATAAGCTTCTCGGTTAGTCTTCGACAAAAAAATCAGTATCCACTTTCTTAACTTCATATACTGCGGCAGAACTAACGCCCACGCCATGATCAATCATCAGTTGCACGAGATCCGTGCCGTCTAGCAGAACAACTTTGGGATCAATTTGTCCGACGTAATCCAATGCCTCCTTTGAGAATCGACTAGTTGTAATGAAGACTCCTTTCCTAGCCCGCTGACCATGCAAAGCTCCAACAAATTTCTGAATCTCCGGTCGCCCTACCACTGACTCCCAACGTTTTGCCTGGAGATATATAGTTTCCAGTCCAAGACGATCTTCTTTAATGACGCCATCAATACCTTCATCGGCCGTTTTACGGGTAGCTCTGCCTGCTTCTTTTACAGAACCTCCATATCCCATCGAAACGATAAGGTGAACAACGAGTTTTTCGAAAAATTCAGGCGTATTACTCTTTATGAGATGAAGAAGCTCGTTTGCAACTTCGTCTCGTAACTGCTGATAGGCTTGCTCCAATGTTTCTTCAGGAGTTGTAGTCGTTGTCTCACTATCACAACTATGAGTTACTTTTTCAGTTCGATTTTTACTGCTTGCTTGCCTGAACTCCTGAAACTCTTCAAATCGCTGCAGATACTGGATGTCTATCCGCTCTGGGCTTTCTGAAAGAGCTTTTCGGCCGCGATTGGAAATATAAAACTTACCCCGCTTAGGTGATTCCAAGACCCCAGCTTGGGTTAAGTAAACCTTAGCCCAGGCTACACGGTTTGCGAAGGTAGATTGTCGGCCGCTTGGCAGCCTTTCCTCAAGATCTTCTTGGGACAGGCACATCATTTTTGCCAATCTCTCACGAGCTTCTTGCATAGTATGCTCTTCACCATCAGCAGAGATCTTGAGTAATGGCAACATCAGTGATTGAAAATCAGGTACAGCCAAGAACGTCTCCTGTTGTATTAACGGTGGATGCAAGCTCTAAGTGCAACATGTCCAGACCAACAATAGAAGCAGCTATATTAAATTTGACAATTGCGATATTGCTCTATTGAACGGCTTAGATGCGTTGCATTCCTGGGTGAACGAAGCAGATGTACTGTTTCCATGAGGCTATGATGATAAACCAATGACATCAAAACAAAATTGTCGGGCCCCTTGCGGGTGATAATCATTATATCTGCTAGCTCATGGGTACGCAGAGCCACGTTACCTTTCTTGAAGTGCTGGATCTCGTGGATACCATTGAGGATTTCTGCACCCAGGTTTCGATCAGCCATGTTTGACGGCCTCTTGGAACAGTCCTTCGTTAATTCAAGCTTTCTTCACAAATTGCGCGGTCACCATCATGTCGCCTGCGCCGTCTACTTTGCAGTCTAGCTGGTGGTCTTTGCCCTCTTTTAGCCGTTTGATGACGGCTTTGGTGCCGATCTTGAGCACTTGGGAGCTGCCTTTCACCTTGAGGTCTTTGATCAGCGTGACCTTGTCGCCTTCGGCGAGCGGCGTGCCGTTGGCATCCGCCACGTTCACGGCCTCTTCGGCGGCGGCTTCTTCAGGGTTCCATTCGTGGGCGCATTCGGGGCAGATGAACAGGCGTTGATCCTGATAGACAAATTCAGACTGGCAGCGGGGGCATGGCGGGCAAGACATAAGCAGTGGCTTCTATAGTGAATGAGCGGCTGATAATACTCAGCCAGGGCGGCCTTGGCGACTGGGGCGTGGCGGTGGCCGTTTGCGTTGCCAGTGCGTTAGGGAACCACCCACTGCCCTGCCCAGCCGTCTTCACGCGTAAACAGGGCGCGGCGGTGCTGCGGGCCGAGGTGCAGCGCATCAATGGTGTTGACCTGGAGTAACAGCACGGCGAAGGCCTGCTGATCTGGCGTTTTGGTGTACGCCAACGCATCGGTAATTGGCTCGCCAGGGGTAGGGCCACTGCTGTAGGCGCTGCGCGAGTGTTCAGGCACCCGCTGCCAGTGTTCGTGAGCAGTATCTCCCGTTAACACCGTCACGCTTGCCTCAATACGCGTTTGCAGATGGGCGGTGCCATCCCATACATGCAGCGCGGCAACGGGAGTGGTATGTAGTGCCTTTACCTTATCTGAATGAACATCTGTATATAGCGTGAGTGTGGCGGCCTGTTTGTCTGCGCTACGCAGCACCACCGTGCGTGCCTGGGGCATGCCGCTTGGGCTGACGGTTGCCAAGGTAGGGTGCCGAGCAGGTGCGTGGCGGTCGTGTACGCCGCGAATCAAGCGTGCCCACAGGTGGTCGTGAAGCTGTGGCAGCGTTTCGGCCCAAGGGTGGAGAGTTTGCATAACATGTCCCCTTAGCTGTGCATCGATGTTTAGGATAATCAATTTACCATTGCATCACGGCGCGGGTGGCAGTATATGGCTTTAACGCAATAGAGCACGCTATGCAATCGCCGTTGGACGTAACTGGGTCTCGGCTCCTAGACTGTAAGCTCATTTCTTTTGAGTTACCGACCTATGCGTGTCTTTTCTAATCCGGTCGGTGCCGGTTCACTCTGGTTTGATAATTTGGTCACGGCGGATGGTGTGCCGGTGGCTTACGACCCCCAGGCGCGGGCGTTTATTCCCATGCCGCCCTTCTGTGCCAACCGCGAGGTGATTGGCTGTAACTGGATTGCCCCGAAACAGGGCGAGTTCTGCCGCGCCTGCGCGATGACGGCGCTGGCGCCCGACCCTTCCATTGCCGGTGCGATCCCCAACTGGGCGCAAACCGAGGCAGCCAAGCGCTGGGTGATTGACAACCTGGGCCGCTGGAACTGGTTTCGCCCGGAAGACCCCGGCGCACCGCCGGTGTTTCATATGCTGGCGGAAGGCGGCATCCCGGTGCCCATGGGGCATGTGGGCGGCGTGGTAACGATTAGCGTGGCCGAGGCAGATCCGGTGCTGCGCACCACCCGCAAAGAGGCGTTGGATGAGCCTTACCGCACCATGATTGGCCATATGCGCCATGAAATTGCCCACATGCTGTGGTGGCGGCTGAGCCTGCGGGATGACTTTTTGGATGCGTTTCGTGAGATGTTTGGCGATGAGCGAGCGGACTACCCAGCGGCGTTGCAGCGCCATTACCAAGATGGCCCGCCGCCGGACTGGCGCCAGCGTTTCCTCACTACCTACGCATCGGCACACCCGCATGAAGACTTTGCTGAAACCGCATCGCACTTGCTGCACTTAACCGATATTACCGACAGCTTTGTGTCTTCAGGCATGACCTCTCCAGCCTTGCCCAATACCTATAACTGGGATGCCTACGCCGAGCCGGATGCCGAGCGGCTGATTCACATTGCCGCCTCGTTAGTGGCGGGCGTGAACCATGTGAACCGCTCGATGGGGCTGTCGGATCTTTATCCGTTTGTGCTTTCCGATGTCGCGATGAAAAAGCTGGCGTTTGTTCACGACTGGCTGCGGCGCGGCGCACAAGGGCTTTGAGCGATTTAGTGAAGTCCAAGCGCCTCAACTACCGCTGCAACCTTCTGGCGGGCTTCCCCTTGCAGGGTATTCAACGGCTGGGGTAGGCAGGGGCGCTAACGCGACCGGTGAGTTCAGCAATGGTCGCTGCCACCCGCAGGCTGCCGCCATACTCGTTGTACAGCGCCCATAGCCGCGCTAAGGTTTCTGAACGGGCTTGGGCTTGTTCGGCATCGCCCGCTTGGGCGGCGCGGGTGAGCGCCAGCGCAATCTCTGGGTACAACCCGCCAATCACCGAATACCACGCCTCACAGCCCGCCAGCAGGCCCGTGGCGGCGGCGGGGTCGCCGCTGATGCCGATGGTCACATCATTAGGAATCAGCGCCCGCAGCCGCGCCACGCGGGCTTTGGCATCTTCCAAGTCAGTAGACACTGGCGGAATTTTGATCGAGCGCACCTGGGGCAGCTCAGCAATGCGACCATGCATCTCGTCGCTGAACGTAAAGTGGGTGGTGCCCGGGTTGTCGTACACGCACAGCGGCACGCTGATGGCGCGGCTGACGCTGCTGAACAGGTTGAACACGTCGTCATCGGTCAGCTTTTGGTACGAAACAGGCGCTAACAGCAGCCCGCTCGCCCCGGCCTGTTGGGCATGTTCGGCATTGGCCAACACATCGCGGGTGCGCAGCGCACCAATGCCCACCACCACCGGCACCCCCGCCGCACTCTCCACGCTCAGCTTGGCCACCCGCGCCCGCTCTTCCACGCTTAGATAAGCGTAGCTGCCGGTAGAACCCAGCACGCCAATGGAATCCACCTGTGCTTGCGCCAAGCGGGCCACGAGCTGGATAAACTCCTGCTCGTTAATGCCCTGCTCATTCATGGGGGTTAGCGGAAACGCACTCAGGCCGGTAAACATGGCAGTGTCCTTTCAGAAGTTTTATTGACCGAAACTAATCCCCAAACGCAGTGCTTGCAGGCCGTCCAGCTGTACCGTGACCTCATCAGACAACAGCGGGTGGCCTTGCACGCGCACGTTGACCGCTGCCTGGGAGCCACGGTAGCTAAGCGTTACGGCAATATTGGCGCTCTTGCTAACGGGGGCCAGCAGGTCATATTCGACGTTATCCACGCTGACCGATGACAGTCCACGGGCTTCTAACTGCTGCTCGACTTCCTTCTCGATCACCACGCCGTAGTAGAAATGGATGCCTGCGTAGCCGAGTCCCAGCAGTACCAGTAATGAAAAGAGCTTGCCCATTATTTGCCTCTGTTTGTGGTCATTTGCACGATAGGTGATGGATTACATCCGGCGCTTTAGCGACGCGTAGACGTTGCCTTTGTCACGCTTACCCACAGCAATAACGTAGATAAACAGTTCATCATCCACTACTTCATAAACCAGACGATAGCCTACGCTTCGAAGCTTTATTTTGTAGCAGGAATCGAAACCACTGAGTTTATCGGCAGGCACACGTGGAGTTTCTAGCCTTTCAGCTAGCTTCTTTTTGAACTGTTGTTTGACGGGTGGGCTAAGCTTTTCCCACTCTTTCAAGGCCGCGGGCAAAAAGCGTAGCTTATAAGTCATCCAGTGATACCGTGACCGCCTTGTCTTTATCGGCGCGACGCTCCTCCACTAGCTTGGCCAGCTCGTAGTCTTCCAGCATCTCCATCATCGCCTCGTAAGTTTCTACAGGGACTAGGTAAGCGGCGGGCTTGTTGTGATTCAACACAGCAATGGGGGCACCGCTTGCTTGGGTCAGCAGTGCCGAAGGGTTTTTCTTTAGCTCAGAAATACTGACCGAAAAGTTAGCTAATACTTGGTGCATAGAAACCTCCTGAAGCCATAAAAAAGCTCCTTTTCTAGCCCTCATATTAGCTCTTTTTTTGCGACAACTCCAAGCGTTCGCTGTTTACATTCACCGCTCAACGATGCGATGCCTAATGCCTGCACCCTCTCACACTCTCCGCCAGCGCTTTCACCAGCCCATGCACCCGCGCCACGGCCTCTTCGCCGCTGCTGGCGTGTTCGATGCAATCTACCAGCGCAGAGCCCACTACCACGGCGTCGCTAAAGCGGCCAATGGTGGCGGCCTGTTCGGCGGTGCGGATGCCAAAGCCCACGGCGATGGGCAGCGGCGTGTGTTCGCGCAGCTGATTCACGGCGCTTTCCAACCGCTCCGTCGTGGGTGCGCTGCCGCCCGTCACACCCGCCACGGAAACGTAGTAGATAAACCCGGAGGCGTTGGCCAGCACTTTGGGCAGCCGCTTGGCATCGGTGGTGGGCGTGGCGAGACGGATAAAATCAATGCCGTGCTGGGCAGCAGGCTGGCACAGCTCTTCGTCGTGTTCGGGCGGTAGATCCACCACGATCAGCCCGTCTACTCCGGCCTTGGCGGCATCGGTTAAGAAGCGCTCGACGCCGTAGCAGTAAATCGGGTTGTAGTAGCCCATCAGCACAATGGGGGTGGTGCTGTTTTGTTCACGGAACTGGCACACCATTTCCAGGGTTTTGGCTTGGGTTTGGCCGTTTTCCAGCGCTCGCAGGGCGGCTTTTTGAATGGCGGGCCCATCGGCCATGGGGTCGCTGAACGGCATGCCGAGTTCGATGATATCCACACCCGCTTCCGGCAGCCCGTGCAGCAGGCGGCGGGAGGTCTCGGGGTCTGGGTCGCCAGCGGTGAGGTAGCTTACCAGCGCCGGGCGGTTTTGCTGTTTGAGCGCGGCAAAGCACGCTTCAAGACGCGACGTTGTGTTCATGCTGCTCTCCTCCACTAGCCTGTTCTCCTCCACTACATTGCTCTCGCGTAGGGCGCTCATACGTTTTTTACTCCGAACTTATCCCCCAGGTGATGGGCAACGCTCACCATGTCTTTATCGCCACGACCACTGAGGTTGACCACCATCAGATGCTCGCGGGGCAGTGTTGGCGCGCGCTTAGCCACTTCGGCCAGGGCGTGGGCGGTTTCCAGCGCAGGGATGATGCCCTCTTGGCGACAGCAGATTTGGAATGCTTCCAGCGCTTCGTCATCGGTGGCGGAAACGTACTCAACCCGCCCCTGCTCGTGCAACCAGGCGTGCTCGGGGCCAATGCCGGGGTAATCTAGCCCGGCGGAAATCGAGTGGGCGTCGATAATCTGGCCATCTTCGTTTTGCAGCAGGTAAGTACGGTTGCCGTGCAGCACGCCGGGGGTGCCGCCGTTCAGGCTAGCGGCGTGCAGGCCGCTGTTAACGCCTTTACCGCCCGCCTCCACGCCCACCATGTGAACGCTTTCATCATCAATAAACGGGTAGAACAGGCCCATGGCATTAGAGCCACCGCCCACGCAGGCAATCAGCGAATCCGGCAGGCGGCCCTGCTTTTCAAGCATTTGGGTGCGGGTTTCATGGCCAATCACCGCTTGGAAATCGCGCACCATGGCCGGGTACGGGTGCGGGCCTGCCACGGTGCCGATGATGTAAAAGGTGTCGTCGACGTTTGTTACCCAGTCGCGCAGCGCTTCGTTCATGGCGTCTTTGAGGGTGCCGGTGCCAGAGGTCACTGGCACGATCTCCGCGCCCAACAGCTTCATGCGGAACACGTTGGGCTGTTGGCGTTCGATGTCGGTGGCGCCCATGTAAATCACGCAGGGCAAACCAAAGCGGGCCGCGACGGTGGCTGTCGCCACGCCGTGCATGCCCGCACCGGTTTCCGCGATGATGCGCTTTTTGCCCATCTGCTTGGCCAGCAGCACCTGACCAATGCAGTTGTTAATCTTGTGCGCGCCGGTGTGGTTCAGCTCTTCGCGCTTGAGGTAAATGCTCGCACCGCCGAAGTGCTCGGTGAGGCGCTCGGCAAAGTAGAGCGGGCTGGGGCGGCCAACGTAGTCGCCCTGAAAATAGGCGAGCTGGCGCTGAAATTCCGGGTCGTTTTTGGCGGTGGTGTACTCATCCTGCAGCTCAAGAATCAGCGGCATCAGGGTTTCAGCGACAAAGCGGCCACCGAAACTGCCAAACAGCCCGTTGGCATCGGGTAGGCTTAAGGGTTTGTTCATCACGACCTCTGCGGTATCGGGGCGATTTAAGATGCTAACGACGTTAACGCAGGCAGGCGGGAAGAAAAATCGATAAGATGGCAAGCACCTGTGAGTTTTACGCAACTATTGAAAGAGGCACTCATGCAACATAGCCTGCCGCCGTTGAGCGCCCTGCGCGCCTTTGAAGCCACCGCTCGGCTAGGCAGCGTGACCGCCGCCGCCAACGAGCTAAGCGTTACCCACGGTGCGGTTAGCCGCCAGCTAAAGAGCCTGGATGAGCATTTTGGCGTGGCGCTATTCACCAAAGTGGGCCGTGGGCTAGTGCTCACTCACCACGGCGAACGGCTGCAAAGTGGCGTGGGGGAAGCCTTCGCGAAACTGAGAGATAGTTGCACTTTGCTCAAGCATGAGGTGGAAGAAGCGCCGTTTACCCTGGCCTGCCCCGGCAGCCTGCTGGCGCGCTGGCTGATCCCCCGTTTAGACCGCTTAAACCAGGCGCTGCCGGAGCTAAAACTTCAGGTAGTGGTGAGCGATTCCGAGCAGCCCGGCACGCCCTCAGATGCCAGCGCCACACTGGCGTTTACTGAACCGCCTTGGCCTGCCGACATGGTGGTTATACCACTAATGCCCGAACAGATTTGTGCAGTAGTGAGCCCATCGTTGGCCGCGCAAACCGAGCCGGCCAACCCGGTATCGCTGTTTGCTAACAAGCTTCTCTACACCGCCTCACGCCCTCAAGCGTGGCCCCAGTGGGCTGCTGCTAAAAGGTTGGAGCAAAGTAAGCTGGAGACCGCCCTTCAGCAGGGCCAAGGCTTTGCCCATCTTTATTATTTGATTGAAGCAGCAGTGGCCGGTTTGGGTATCGCCATCGCCCCCAAATTATTAGTAGAGGATGATGTGAACAGCGGACGATTAGTCGCCCCGTGGGGAAGTATCGAAACGCCTGCGCGGCTCTGCCTGTTGCTACCTAAACACGCCAACGTTCGCCGCAGCGAGCCGCTGGCAGAGTGGTTTAAGCAGGCGCTTAAAGGGTGAGCGCGGTGTCAGCGCCGCTAGTGCGGCTAGCTAAATGCTGTCTGTTGAAAACTATCCCTGGTAATCACTGCGGCGTGCCATGCCTGAAGCTGCGGATACGCTTCTTTCCAGCTCACCTCGGGCAGCCTGAAGGCTAAATAGTCCAACGCCACCGCCGTGGAGATTTCACCAAGGTTGAGTGATTCGGTTAGCTGGTTTTGGTGAAGTTCATCGCCTAACTGTTTTATTAGACGCTGGATGGCACGCTGGCGTCTTAGGCCAAGTTCGCTTTGATCAATCTCAGCCCCATAATGTTTTCGAGCGATCACCGTAGTGAAGGAGGCATCCATTAGGTTTTGCCCCAGCCCGACTAGGTGCAGTACGTCAGCCCGTTGGGAGCTGGGTACTATTGGCATGCTGGGGCTAAAATCATCAAGATAAAAGGCAATCAGCAGCGACTCGCTGAGTGTTTTGCCATCCGGAGTAACGAGCGCCGGAATGCGCCCTGCGGGATTAACCGCTAGCAGCGCTTTGTCGTCTGCCCAGGGGTCACACCAGCGCAGCGTTACACTCTCCATGAGCCCTTTTTCCAGCAGGATGATGCGCGCCATACGCGCATAGGGGGACGTTGCGTTTAGAAAGAGTTCCATGCTTGCCTCAGGTGGTTACAAAATGAAGAGCGTTCGCGACGGCGGTATTAGCTAAGGTGCACAAGGTACATTACTGACTCGGCGTCACTTTTAGCACTCTGCCTTCTGGGTTGTCAGTCAGCAGGTAAATAGCACCTTCCGGGCCTACCCGCACATCGCGAATACGCTCTTCAAGCTCGCCAAATAAGCTTTCCACATCTTCCGCATGGGTAGCATCTGCTGAGAGGCGTACCCTGCGCACTTCTTTGTCGACTAAGGCGCCCACTAGAAGATCACCCCGCCATTCGGGAAATAGCTCGCCGGTATACAGCGCCATACCAGATGGCGCGATGGAAGGCGTCCACTCAAGCAGCGGTGGAATGGTGCCAGGGTATTGGTTGAACGGCGTAATGCGCGCGCCCGTATAATCCAGCCCGCCCGTTGCGATAGGCCAGCCAAAGTTAGCGCCTGCAGTAATTATATTGAGCTCATCACCACCGCGCGGGCCGTGCTCATGGGCAATCAGCCGCTGGTTCTGCTCATCCACCACCAGCCCTTGGATATTGCGGTGGCCATAGCTGTAAATTTCCGGCCGAGTATCCGCATCCCCGATAAACGGGTTGTCATCCGGCACACTGCCATCAGGGTGTATACGCACAATGCTGCCGATATGATTGCCAAGGTTCTGCGCTTGTTCGCGGTAGTCGAACCCATCGCCTAATGTCACGATTAAGGTTCCATCCGGTAGCCAAGCTAACCGGCCACCGTAGTGGGCATCCCCCCGTTTGGCGGGGTCAACGCGGAAGATCTCTTCGACCTCTTCAAGCCCGCGCTCAGTGAGTGTTCCATAGGCAATGCAGGTGTGGTTGGCGCTATGGTTGCCGCAGGCATAGCTGAGAAAAATCTGTTGATTCTGCTCAAACTGTGGGGAAGGCAAAACATCAAATAGCCCCGCTTGCCCGGACGCGTATACCGGCGGCAAACCGCTTAATGACGCCACCTGGGTATCGCCTTGCGCCGTTAACAACCGCAGCCGCCCGGGGCGCTCGGTCACTAACATTCGCCCATCCGGCAGAAATGCCAACGACCACGGGTGTTCAAGACCCTCAGCGATAGTGTCAATGTGATACGGCACGGTACCGGCCGTTGTTGCCTGGGCTTGCAGGTTTTCAGAATAACCCGGGAGAGCTAGAGCGCTCATGCCAAGCACCACAATCAGAAATTTTGGTTGGCGCGCGCGGCCCGTTGTCTGACTGTTAAGCAATCCAAACACCAACCCCGCAATGGCTGCCGTTCCTAGCATGGCAAGTAGCCCAAAAGTGTCACGAGTGGCGGCAATCAGGGTGGGCATGGGGGCTACACGGTTCACCAAAAGAAACGTCACCCATAACCCAGTAGCCCCCGCAATAGCGCACAGCGGTGCTAGCCACGGCTTACCTAACCTACGTGCGACCAGCATTGCAAACGCTTGGGAAATGATGAACCCCACCGAAAACAGCGCCGCATAAATAGGCCCGAAGTGAATTAAATCTTCGCGCGTTGAGACAATACGTAAGCCAAGCGGGATATCCACACCTATTGATTGCAGCGCCGCCATATTAAATTGGGTTTGCACGATGCTACCCAGTATCACACCTACAAACATCGCGATAATAAAACGTAAGCATAGGGCGGCCCAACTCGGCATTTGATTCATAAGGTATCTCATTTGTCGTGTAGATAAAGCATATGCAGTGACTCTCGATTAGGGAAGTAAACGCTACTACTGCCATGTTAACTCTACTAAGAAACGCCTTATGTTGCTTGACAAACCGATCAGCTTGCCAATCAAAGGTGGCCAAATTTGGCATTTATACACCACGACCTGTAAGGTAATTGAACGACCATTCAATTAAGGAGCTTTTATGCAACGTCATCCGCTAATTGCCGCTATATCGCTAGGTCTTTTCGCTGGTGCTGCCACCACTTCTGCGCTGGCTGAAGCCACCCCGCTGGAGCAGCAGCTAAAAGACCTCGAATCCTTTCAAGTCATTGCCCACCGTGGCGCCAGCGGCCATGCCCCAGAAAGCACGATGGCCGCCTACGAACTGGCCCATGAATGGGGCGTCGATTATTTAGAGCTGGATGTTCAAATCACCGCCGATGGTGAGTTGGTGGTGTTTCATGATGACGCCATTGGTCGCACCAGCACCGGTGAAGGCGCCATCAATGACCACACTCTAGAAGAACTACAAGCGTTGGATACCGGCACTTGGTTCAACGACGCTAACCCTGAAAACGCCGATGCGGCGTTTGAAGGCGCTCAAATTGTGACGCTTGATGAGTTGTTTGAGCGTTTCGGCCATGATGAGCGGTATTACATTGAAACTAAATCACCGCAATTAAACCCTGGCTTGGAAGAAGCCCTGGTTGAGTCGTTAGAAGCCCACGATATGATTGAGACAGGACGCGTGTTGGTCCAGTCATTCGAGCAGGACAGTCTACTTAAAATACGCGAGCTAAATGAGAACGTGCCACTCATTCAACTAGTGTGGTACCACACTAATGAAGAGGATGATTCGCAGCTACAAGAGTGGACAGGCGTCACACCGGGCCCAGCCGAGATCACCGATGAAGACTTCCAAGCAATCGCTGAATACGCAGTGGGCATCGGTACTAACGTCACTTACGATGGAAACGACGTTATTGATGCAGACTTTATTCGCCAAGCACAGGCAAATGGTTTGCCCGTTCATATTTATACGATCAACGAGACCGACGAGATGCAGCGCTTACTCGACTGGGGCGTAAATGGGTTGTTTACTGACTACCCTGACCGCCTGCTTGAACTCGTTGAGTAACCATGTGCCGTTACATGAAAACGCCCGGCTTTTTGCCGGGCGTTTTAGTTATGTAGGCTTAATGTAATGCGGTAGTGATATGTTTTATGTGCCTGGAGATATCCTAAAGATGGTGTAGTGTTACTAGGTATTTCAGGTTACTTTGGCCTAGCTATTTTGTAGTTTCCGTCAATAAGAAAAGCCGATAAGCTCCTCACCCAAGGACTTTTTAAGTAGCGGCTGCAAGGGAGACACGTCATTTACTTATTCACATCAGCAGTGTGGGCGATGCCTGCAGGGTGCATGGCCTGGCGTTTAGCGGGCAATGACTAACCATTCCTCGCCGTTCTCTTTTTTGAGCAGCACACGCAGGCAGTTGGCTTGGATAACAGCCTGCCTGATGCTTGTACTGTTTTCGGGGTTAGCAAAGGCACAAACGGTTGCCGATGAAAGCGTCATTGTTTTAGTAGCTCATCCTGACGTCCCCATCAGCTGGTTAACCCGTGATACCACTCGGGCAATTTTCGCCATGCGCCAACGTACTTGGCCGAATGGCCAAGCCGTACAGGTGTTTGTGCTGCCCAACCGCGACCCTGTACATGCGCGTTTTACCAAAGAGCAGCTCGCTGTTTACCCTCACCAGCTTCAATTGGCCTGGGATCGAGTGGTGTTTTCTGGCAGGGGGCAAGCACCCAACCGTGTTCGCAACCTGACTGAAATGCACGAAAAAGTGGCCAGTACGCCCGGTGCGCTGGGATACCTTGAAAGGGAGTACCTGGATGAAAGCGTCCAAGTCATTTCAATGGAGTGATCGCAAACTCGCCAAGAGGCTGATGGCGTGCCTTGTGTTGTTAACGCCCACCGCTGCCAGCTTAGCCGATGAGCACGTACTGGATACGCTGCAGGTGCATGGTTTTTTGAGCCAGGCGCTTATCGTGACCGACGACAACAACTTCTTTGGCCCCAGCAGTAACGGTTCGGGGAGTGTAGAGTTTACTGAGCTTGGGATTAACGCCTCGCTTCGACCGCACCGAGATGTACTGGTAGCTGCCCAGTTACTAAGTCGCCGTGCAGGCGGTGAAACCAGCGATGCACAACCCACGCTGGACTACGGCGTGATTGATTATCAGATGGTCTCAAACCAGGCGCGAACCCTGGGCGTACAGGCGGGTAGGTTTAAAAATCCCTTTGGCCTTTATAACCAAACCCGGGATGTAGCGTTCACCCGGCCAAGTATCTTACTACCTCAATCGATCTACTTTGACCGTACCCGGGCACTGGGTATAGCCGCAGATGGCGTCAATGTGTATCTGGAAGAGCGCATCCCCTCAGGCACGCTTAGGGTCAGCAGCGGCATTGGCCGACCACAAACAGGCTCCTTACTCGCTAAGCAGCTATTTGGTGATACTGGCAATAGTATCTCTTCTTCTTCGTTATCGGCCATTGCACAGGTTTTATACGAAGACCAGAGCGGTAAGTTTCTTGCAGCGTTAAGTGCTGCCAACGTTAACTTAGATGCCAACTTTGCCGACAACGCCGCAGACTTCAGCTTTCAGCCCTGGATTGCCTCGCTGCAATACAATGAAGAGCTATGGAGCTTGACAGCTGAGTTCGCCCTACGAAAACAGTCCCTTGAAGGTGACAATCTATCTCGAAACTTCGACATTACCGGCCATAGCTGGTACTTACAGTATCAACGACGTATGACGCCGAGCTGGAGCTGGCTGGTGAGGTACGACAGCCTCGTCAACAATACCGCCGACCGCTCAGGCCGCGACTATGAACAAAACGGCTTTGGACCAGCCCACTCGCAGTTTGCAGATGATGTAACCCTAGGCCTTCAGTGGACGCCCAACTCTCGCCTGATGCTTGCAGGGGAATACCATCACGTGAATGGCACTGGCTGGCTGCCAACACAGGATAACCCTGACGCTTCAGCCACTCGCCAGCACTGGAATATGCTGCTCTTTCAGCTTTCGCTGCGTTTTTAACACAGCAAGACAACGGAGCGTCCGTGATGAAGGCGTTTACAAATACACGAGCACGACAACGGCTTAGCCTAACCTGGCGCGTCACGGCGCTTAGTAGCCTGCTGCTGCTGGTACTAGTGGCGCTTTCCACTTGGCTGGGGCAGCACTACCTAACGCAGCAGTTTGAAAACAACCGCTTATTACATCATGAACGCCAACAGCGTGAAGTGCGCTTGGCGATGCAGCGCTCCGCCGACAATTTGCGCCAACTAGCGGGCTTAACAGCCGCTGCGCCTGATTTGGCTGAAGCATTAGTCCGTCGTAGCGATTCCGCATTAGAGACCGCTCTGAATGCTCGCTGGCCATCCTTACAGCTTGAAGCTGGCGTCGACGAAGTGTTTGTATTCGATACCCAGGGGAGGCTGGCAGGCCACTCAGGAACCAGCCTAGCCCCTACCGATCTCCCCTTAGAAAGCTGGATTGGCGAAGTATTAGCCACCGACTCGCCAGTGACCACGCTACGCTGCGCAGCAGACTGCCAACAATTTGCGGCGGTGCCCATGCTGATGGAAGGGGAAAGTATTGGTACAGTGGTGCTCTCGCGCTCGCTGGCCGATGTGACTCGACAGGCGAAAGAGGTCTCGGGCAGCGAAATTGCGCTGCTGGTAATCGGCGATAGCGAGATCCCAGCGGTTTTAGAAGAGCGCCGTTTAAAAGCCTGGAACGGCCACTTAGTCGCGCTCACCAACCGCGAGCCTACACTTTCATTACTCCAACTTGCCGCTACTAAAACACCGATCTATCCGCTGGCCAGCACTCCTTTCAGGATTGAGTATGCCAACCGCTATTTAGAGCTCGGCGCCGTCTATATGGAGGATGATGCGGATTGGCGCAGCACCAGCTACTTCCTTCTGATCTCCGATACTACCTCTCAAATGGCTGCAATTAACTCAGCCACTAATACGCTGCTCTTTGTTGGGGTTATGGGTTGGCTGGCCGCTCAGATACTGCTGTTGATGATCTTATTAGGGCCAATGGCACGGCTGCGCCGCATAGCAGGCCTCCTCCCGGCTCTGGCAAGCGGGCAGTTTAGTCGCGTTACGGCTATCTTGCCTCGTTCAACGCCGCGACTTTCCAATGAAATTGATGTGCTGGAGTACTCTACCCGCGAACTCGCTTATCAGCTTGAGTCTCTGGAAACCGCAGTACAAGAGCGCAGCAACCAGCTTGCAGAACGCATTGAAGAACTCGCCAAAGAGCGCGATTTTGTAAGTAGCCTTTTAGATACCGCCCGGGTCTTTATCGTGGTGCAAAACAGTGCCGGCCGTATCCAACTGGTGAATGACTACACGCGGGAGCGGCTCAGCCTCAATGATAGCGAGCTGCTAGGTCGCCACTTCATTGATATTTTTGATCAGCACGACCCTTTAACACTCAGCCATCGTCCTTCCTCACTGGCTGATGGTAGTCACAAAGTCCCTCGTGACGAGCCTTTGGGCATTCCCACCCAGGAAGAAAAAACCTTTCACACCGTCGATAAACGCTTTTACACCGTCGTTTGGTACCATGCTCCTCTAGCCGACAACCACAGTGGCAGCGCTGCCCGTATCTCTATTGGGCTAGATATTACCGAGCGCAAAGCAGCCGAGGCGCGCTTAACGTGGCTGGCCGAACACGACCCATTAACCGAGCTGTTTAACCGCCGGTACTTCCAAGATGCGCTGCTTGATTCACTTTCACGCCGTAGTGAGGGTGCCATTCTGCTGCTGGACCTTAACCAGTTTAAAGAAATCAATGAGCTTAGCGGCCACCATGTGGGTGACCAGTTGCTCTGCAAAGTAGCGGAGACGCTATATGCCAACCTAGGCCAACGCAGTACTATTGCCCGCTTAGGGGGGGATGAGTTTGCGCTACTGCTAGAGAGTGTTAGTAGTCAACAAGCAATCCATATTGCCGAATATATTACCCAACTTTTAGATGCTATTTGCTTTGTCAGTGCTGGCCGAAAACATCATATAGCGGCCAGCATAGGCATTGCCCTTTTCCCAAGCCATGGGCAAACCCCGGCAGACCTTCTCGCCAGTGCAGACATGGCGATGTACAAAGCGAAAGAGCGCGGCCTCCCCCACTGGTACCTGCACTCCAAAGAGGCAAATATTAAAGACGAACTCCAAGAGCGTGTTTACTGGGTAGAGCGGCTACATAGTGCACTGGAGACCAACAGTTTCGAATTAATGGCGCAGCCCATTGTTCGACTGCAGGATCGCGATATCAAACATTATGAAGTGTTACTACGGATGCGTAACCCCGATGGCAGTTTAGTCTCCCCCGCCCACTTTATTCCTGTTGCGGAACAGAGCGGCTTAATTATTCAGGTTGACCACTGGGTAATTAAACACAGCCTACAGGCCCTTAAAACGCTACAAGAGCGCGGCATTTCGCTCTCTGTCAACTTATCTGGCCAGTCACTGCACGATTTAAGCCTAAGACAGTACTTAACTGAAGAGTTGCGAAGCAGTGGCGCAGACCCGCACCACCTGATTTTAGAAGTTACCGAAACGGCCGCCATTACCGACTTTTCTACGGCGCGTAATGTGCTGCAAAGCCTTCGCGATCTGGGCTGTCGCACTGCGCTGGATGATTTTGGTATCGGCTTTAGCAGCTTCCACTACCTAGGCCAACTGCCTGTTGATTATATAAAAATCGACGGCTCGTTTATTCGTAGCCTGCTGACCAACCCTGATAGCCACACGATTGTGAAAGCAATAGCAGACATTGCCAAGGGCTTTGGTAAGCAAGCTATTGCTGAGTATGTTGACCAGGAGGCATTAACGCCTATTCTGAAAGAGTATGGCATCACGTATGGGCAGGGCTTCCACTTGGGTAAGCCAGAGAGTTTAGAACAACTACTAAAGGGATAAAGTAGCCGTGAAGAAAATAGCCATTAATAAAACTATTCAACCGCCTACTACAACGCCTGAAGATATAAAGCAAAACACCTTTACACCCGACTTTTTTGATCGTCATTTCTCTTTAATCATTGCGCAAACTACTGATGAAAAAATACGCGCTTTTTCCCTTCGCTACGCCGTTTTTAACGAAGAGCTTAATTACAAACTTGGCGATACGACCCACCAAAACATTGAAAAAGATATTCACGATCAGCACTCAATTCTCTGTTTACTGCACCATAAAGAAACCGGAATAGATGTGGGGTGCGTACGCATAGTGTTGATCAACAAGCAGCGCTTTTCCTCTTCGCCCAGCCTTCCCCTGGAGGAGTATTACCATAAAAGCCTCTTTACCTCGCACCAGCATCCCCGCTACTTCGCATCTGAAAGCGTTTGTGAAGTGTCACGTTTAGCGGTGCACCCTGGGTTCAGACGAAAAAGCGCCGCCGACATCAACAACCATGAGAGCAGTATTCGTGAAAGCCCGGCGCTTGTTAGCTTAAGCTTGTTCCTGGCCGCAACGGCCATTGTGGGCATTGCACAGCGCCACCATGTCTTCGCTATGCTCGAGCCGAGGTTTAATCGTCTGCTTGGCGCCTCGGGACTGCACTTTCAACAAGTAGGCGAACTCATTCAGCACTGTGGTGAAAGAGCCGCCTTTTATATTGACCAACGTGTAGCTGAACACCACCTGCCCGAAAAAATAGTACCACTCTACCAGCTGATAAAATCCGGCCTCGCTACCCAGCTAGCATACGCAAACACCCCGGCTTTAAGTGAGGCTACACCGCTTTAAGTTAGATACTTACCCTAGGACAGCCCCCAGCCCAGGGTTAAGTAGCCTTTTGCTGTTTGAAATCCTGCACCGTTACGCTGGCAAACTTTTCCAGAAAAAACACCAATGTTTCAGGGTGTTTGAAGCGCCGTTCAAAGGCTTCCTGCTGCCCCTGGGTGCGGCGCGTAACGCGAGCGTTATACTCATCGCCAACCTTGCTAACATTGACGCTATTTTCCCGTTCACCCTCACGGTGTACAGCCGTTAGGGGCGTGGATGTCTCCAGTAGCGCTGCCAGTTGACGGGCTGCTGCCTGCTCATCTGACGTTGCCCACAGCGGTTGGTCACGATTACCGTAGTGGTACAGCAGAATCACTAGCAAGACCGAAAAAACAGTGCTGGTAAGCATCCAGGTTAGCTCTACATTCGCCACCGGCATGGTGAAAATCACCAACAGCTGTAATACCGCACCAATGGCCAACAAGATGGCAAAAGGCCGCCAGATGCGAGGGTTCATAAAGCCACGTTTTAAGATGTAGCCCCATAACCCCAGCACAGCCAGCGCCCCTACAGAGAGGTGCACTATAGCGAGAGGCGTTCCGCCGCCCGAAAACAGCGCAACGACCCCCATGACGGGAATCAGCGTATAAAAAACGGCTAAGAGATAGTAGGCACGCGTGAGAGTCATTGATGGCTCCTTTTATAGTTTTTGGTACCGCCGTTTGCCATGCAATCCAGATAGAAATGCTCAACCTATGTCGCTTACTGCGTTATTTCATTTCAAAGCCACGCTTTACCAAAAAATCACGCATATGGGGGCGTAGCTTGTCATCAAACAGTGGCTTCAAATTATGCGACCAGTCGGTATTTTTATTGCTACTGCTCCGCGCTTGGTAGTAAGCCTGCATCGTGGAATCAAAAGCTTGTACCAGCTCGGTGTCTTCAGTGTAGTAGTCTTCTTTTAAAATCGCTTCTACTGGTAGGCGCGGCTTTACTTCCGGATTGTGCGCTGGGTAGCCAAGGCATAAGCCAAATACCGGATAAACGTGCTCAGGAAGGCGCAACAAATCGCTAATCTGCTGGGGGTTATTGCGAATACCGCCGATATAGCAAATACCTAGCCCTTCGGACTCCGCTGCTACCACAACATTTTGGGCCACTAAGGCAGTGTCTACGGTGGCAACCAATAATTGCTCGGTCATGCCTCGCTCAACGTTGGCTCCTGTGCGTGCTGATGCTTCCGTTGGGCGTTTCATATCGGCACAAAATACTAAAAATGCCGCGCAGCTTGCGACATACCCCTGCCCACCGGCCAGCTCGGCGATCTGCTCACGGTTAGCGGCGTCTTTAACGTGAATAACGGTATAGGCTTGTACGTGGCTTGAGGTCGCCGCGCTTTGGCCCGCTTGAATCAGTTCAAGCAGCAATCCATGGGGTATTTCTTGGTCGCTAAATTTACGAATAGAACGGTGGGACTGCAGTAATTTGATAACGTCGTTCATAGTGCCTCACTTAGGAATAGGGTGATAACAACCAGTGGCTAGCATGGCACAGCCTTGCCATTTTTATGAATTTTCGATGAGCGGCTTTTTTAACGATGATGTAAGCGAACATTTTACTAGCCAGCGCACGCGGTTAATTTCAAACGGTATAGACAAATACCATCATGAATCAGTGGCTTCTTAGCGAATAAGTTATCCAGCGTACGGCTATACTGTTTATTATGAAAATAAATGGAATAACGTTGCCGGGAAGCCGCCATGTCTAATCGCTCAAACACACCGCCAGGGCAGGAATGGAACGCCAGCCACTATGCGGAAAACGCGGACTTCGTTCCTAAACTAGGAGGCGAAGTGCTAAAACTTCTTGCCCCACAAGCGGGCCAGCGCATATTGGACCTTGGCTGTGGCGATGGTGCGCTAACCGAGCGTATTGCCCAAACGGGGGCGAATGTGTTGGGTATCGACGCGTCAGAGGAGATGGTGGAGGCTGCGCGACTGCGGGGCCTCAACGCCCGCGTAATTGATGGCCACCAGCTGCCCTTTGACCATGAGTTTGACGCCGTATTCAGCAATGCAGCATTACACTGGATGCTAGACCCACAAAAGGTGCTCGCTGGCGTAAAGCGCGCGCTAGAACCGGGTGGGCGCTTTGTTGCCGAGTTTGGCGGCCATGGCAATGTGGCGGCCATTTGCACCGCCCTTATCGCCTCGCTGCAGTTTCGTGGCATTAGTTCACACGGGCGCCATCCATGGTATTTTCCCACCACGCAAGAGTATGCCCACCTACTGCAAACCGTGGGTTTTCATGTCGACTCTATTGAGTTGATCCCACGCCCTACCCCCCTGCCTACGGGCATGGCAGGCTGGCTTAGAACCTTTGCCAACCCCTTCCTGCACAACTTAGACCAAGACCTACAAGAAGCCATTATTGATAATACGATGAATCTTCTTTCCCATAGCCTAAACGATGGTCAAGGCAACTGGACGGCTGACTATGTACGGCTTAGGGTCTCCGCACACGTCTAGTATCGCCTGCGCTATACAGTGACCACATAAAAAAAAACCCACCGCTGTAGGCGGTGGGTGTGCATTGCTAGTGCTATTTACACACGGGTATCTTTTAATGTCGCCATATCAATAACGAAGCGGTAGCGTACATCACCTTTCTCCATACGCTCGAAGCCTTCGTTGATATTGTTAATATCTAACATTTCGATATCACAGGTGATGTTTTGCTCAGCACACAGTTGGAGCAGCTCTTCGGTTTCAGCTATACCGCCAATCAGTGAACCCGCCACCACGCGGCGCTTAAACACCAGGTTAAACGCTTCGATTGCAGGTTCGATAGGCTCTAGCAAGCCCACTAGAATGTGCGTGCCATCATACTTTAGTGAGGCTAAGTACGGGTTCAAGTCATGCTGCACCGGGATGGTGTCGAGCATAAAATCGAAGGAGCCTGCTACAGCCTTCATCTGCGCTTCATCGCCAGACACCACCACATGGTCGGCACCGTTGCGCTTGGCCTCTTCTACTTTAGCGTCAGAGCGGGTAAACACGGTGACTTCAGCCCCCAGCGCTTTGGCTAGTTTGACGCCCATATGACCAAGGCCGCCCATACCAATAACGCCCACTTTGTGGCCTTTGCCAACCTTAAAGTGTTTAAGAGGCGAATAGGTCGTAATACCGGCACACAGAATAGGGGCAGCAGAGGCGAGATCAATGCCATCAGGCATCTGCAGTACAAAGTGTTCGCTGACCACAATCGCATCAGAGTAGCCACCTTGGGTTAAGGTGCCGTCCTGGCGGTCAGCGCTGCCGTAGGTCATGGTGAAGCCTTCCATGCAGTACTGCTCTACGCCTTCTTTACAAGCAGAGCAGGTGCGGCAGGAGTCAACCATGCAGCCCACACCGACTAAATCACCGGCTTTAAAACGTGTTACATCGCCACCCACAGCGGTCACGCGGCCAACAATCTCGTGACCGGGCACCACCGGATACTGGCTCATTCCCCAGTCGTTACGGGCAAAGTGCAGGTCACTGTGGCAAACACCACAGTAAAGAATTTCAATAGCAACATCGTCGGCGCGTGGCTCACGACGATCAAAGGTAAACGGCGCCAGAGGTTTATCGGCGGAAAACGCCGCGTATGATTTTGCTTGGCTCATAAAAGCTCCTTTTTAAAACATCCCGCGCGTGCGGAAAAGTATTTCCATTATTCGCTGCTAACGGTTAGATAGCGATGAGCGAAGCTACGTTTTTTTTGCTCATTTCTCTCTTTATTTGCAATAAAATAACAATAAACCGCCAAAAAACATCATAATTGTCGTTTACTACTGACGTATCACCACAAAGGAGAGCTAGCCATGGCTAGCACAGCGCATACAGGCAGCGCGCTCGCTGACTTAATCAAGCCATTGGTAAACGGAAATGGGTTAAACGCGTCTCGCTTATCACGGGTGGGGATACTCTGCCTGGGGCGTCATCAGGAGCGTACTCCGCTCATGTACGATCCCAGCTTAATTATTATCGCCCAGGGCCGTAAGGTGGGTTATCTAGGCGATCGTGAGATCCATTACAACCCAGGTCACTATCTTGTGCAGACCCTCCCCATGCCTTTCGAGTGTGAAACGCATGGCTCTCCTGATACGCCGTTACTTGGCATTTCAGTCAAGCTTGACCCCGCCTTACTCAGTGAAATGGTTACCGCGATGGGGGATATTGGCCTACCCTCAACACCCCCTAAGCCCATGGCGTCAGTTGCGATGAACGAGGGCATGCAAAGGGCGATGCTGCGCTTAGCACATACGCTGCATGACGACCTGGAGTGCACGATAATGGGCGATGCCCGCATCCGAGATGTGGTATTTGAAGCGCTAAAAGGGGAGCAAGGCCCAGCCCTGCGGGCACTGGTTAAAGGGCATGGCCACTATTCACGCATAGTGCAAATACTGTCGAAGCTTCACGCACAGTTTGCTGACGACTTTAGCGTTGAACAGCTCGCCCAACAGGCGAATATGAGCGTATCAACCTTTCATCAGCACTTTAAGCAGATTACCCGCTCGTCGCCTGCCCAGTATTTAAAGCGGCTGCGCCTGATCAAAGCGCAGCAGCTTATCTTGCAAGATAGTCACAATGTGAACCAAGCAGCACTGGCAGTGGGATATCGCAGCGTGCCTCAATTCAGTCGAGACTATAAGCGCTATTTTGGCGAATCACCGTTACAGCACAAGCGACAGGAACAGGCGCTACGTGCATAGGTAGTTGACCTCAGTAGGCTCACTTGGCAAATATCTGGCTTTTATCTTTAAATGCTTTGAACTCAAGGGCGTTACCGCAGGGGTCGAGTAGAAACATGGTGGCCTGCTCACCTACCTCGCCTTTAAAGCGAATGTAGGGCTCGATGACAAAATCGGTGCCTCTCTTTTCTAACCGCTTAGCCAGGGTTTCCCACTCCTCCCACTCTAAAATCACGCCAAAGTGTGGCACCGGCACGTTATGTCCATCCACCGGGTTGGTGTGGGCGCTATCTTGGCCAGGGGTTTTGGGGTGCTCGTGAATCACTAACTGATGGCCGAAAAAATTAAAATCGACCCAGTGGTCACTAGAGCGCCCTTCTTCAAGGCCAAAGACATCATTGTAAAACGCGCGGGCAAGCGCTACATCGTAGACAGGAATCGCTAAATGGAAAGGGGAAAGGCTCATGACTGTCTCCTGTTTTAGTGCTTTTGTTAGGGATAGATTGGTGTGGGCTGGCATGCGACACAACCGCTATGCGATTATCCTAGGCGGTGCCATGCAAAAATAAAATCAATTGTTTTTTTATTGATTCACAAATATTTCTGATGATTGAAACGGCGAATGATACGAGAACTGAAAACCCTAGTCGCCGTTGCTCAACACGGCACCTTTGCAGCGGCAGGCCAGCAGGTTGGGCTTACTCAGGCAGCGGTCAGTGCACAAATGAAGCGTTTGGAAGAAGCGCTTGGACTGACCCTATTTGAACGCAGTGGCCGAGCAGCCGTGCTTACGCAGCGAGGGCAAGAAACCCTGCTGCAGGCGCAAGCGTTGCTAGGGATGTACGCCACGTTAGGCGATTCGCCATCACATCAGGGGCTTGATACTCGGCTCACCATAGGGGCAATAGCCTCTATTCAACGCACCCTGCTACCCGCTGTTTTAGCGCGCTTTCACCGCCGCTAC
The DNA here is from genome assembly GCF_000236625.2 of Halomonas sp. GFAJ-1. Lineage (NCBI taxonomy): Bacteria > Pseudomonadati > Pseudomonadota > Gammaproteobacteria > Oceanospirillales > Halomonadaceae > Halomonas > Halomonas sp. GFAJ-1. The sequence goes on along the minus strand of NZ_AHBC01000043.1, from coordinate 132,819 downwards.
CCCGAGTGTCATACGCGCTTAGTGCCGGGGCTTTCTATGGACTTAATGAACCAGGTAGACGCAGGTGAGCTGGATATGGCGGTGATTATTCGTCCTCCGTTTTCACTGCACAGCGATTTACGCTGGACGCCTCTGGCTCACGAGCCTTTTCGCTTACTGGTGCCCCGCCAGTTACCGGGCGAAGAGTGGCGAGAACTTCTTACTCACCATCCCTTCGTACGCTACGACCGAACCTCGTTTGGCGGCCGTCAGGTAGATCGCTTTTTAAGGGATAATCACTGCCAAGTGCGCGACATATGCGAGGTCGATGAGCTAGATGCTATTGTGCAATTGGTTGCCGATGGCGTGGGAGTCGCGCTTGTCCCTCAACCCAAGGCATTGAAACGCTGGCCCAAGGGAGTGCGGGCGATTGATTTAGGCGAACGCACCATACACCGCGATATAGGTTTGATTCATCGCACTAACGGGCATTTAAGCCAGCCCGCTCGGGCATTGTCCCAATTAATTGGTACTATTGCTTCTTAAACCACTAATGACCTTCATTGACTTAATCAGTACGCAGGCCACCCCCATGCAACCTAAAGACCTTGAGAAACTCGTCACCCGGACGATGCCGTTTGGAAAGCACCAAGGCTGTATTATTGCCGATCTACCTGGGCCCTATCTCAACTGGTTTGCGCGGGAGGGCTTTCCTGACGGTGAGATTGGTCACCTCCTCCACTTGATGCATGAGATAGACCATAACGGCCTCAGCGGTCTGCTTGAACCACTGCGCCACAAATAATCAAGTGGCTGCTAATCTAATGCCTATTGTTCAGCGCCCGATCACGTTCAACGACGTATAACGCTTGGTGTTGCTGAGCATCAGCAGGAAATCGACCTAGCGCCACGGCCTGCTCAAAAAAGCCCGCGGCGGGCAAGTGATCACCTCGGCGGCTAACCACCAACGCGGCAATCATTGGCTGCCCTGCGGCAACATCCTCTTCCATCAGCAGTTCAAGCGCTTTAGCAACACGCTGTATAGTTCTCGGTGGCGTGAGCCCTAACGCAATCGCTACTTGCTGATAAGTCATCGGCAACTCAGCGCTGGGCGTGCTGAGTAGCAGTGAGCGCACCTGGGACGCTAAAGCGGCGTTTATATCGCGTTGTGCCATGATTGTGACGCACTCTCTTAATCAGATTAATAAGCACACCATTGAAGCGCTGGTTATGCTGAAGACATACTTTGCGCATGTTACCGCGATCGACGCTAGGAAAAAGGCATGGCTAAACGATTAAAAAACTTTCAACAAACGAAAGGCGGTGTATGGCCAACCCTGTTGGCATGGGTAAGCGTTTTAACACTGTTTATTGCAGTACTGCTGATGGCGGGCGCTGGCCCGGCTTACCGCTGGCAACTCCTTGGGCTTGGTGAGGCATTCACATTACTTCGGAATGGTGTGTATGCCACCGCAGGTGCGACGCTGCTAAGCTTGCTACTGCTTGTGGTGAGTGGCATCACTCGCCGCTTTGGTGCTGCTTTAGTAGCGGTAATAGTCATTGCCGCCACCCTGGCGCTGCTATATTCACCGTGGCAGCAGTGGCAGCGCGCGCAACAAGCCCCCGTTATTCATGATATTACTACTGATTTACAAAACCCTCCCACCTTCAACGCCTTAAGAAACGAACGCGAAGCTGCACCCAATGCGGTGGACTACCCCGGCGAAACCACGGCCCGACAGCAGCGGGAGGCGTATCCTAATGTGCAGCCGCTTGTGGTTGATGCTCCTGCCACTAGCATTCTTGCGGCAGCTCAAGCTGAGGTGGAAGCATCCGGCTGGCGGATTGCAGCGATTACTGAGAACACCATTGAAGCGACCGCCACGACCTACTGGTTTGGCTTTGAAGATGATGTGGTGATACGTCTGAGCGAACAACAAGATGCTGTTCGTATTGATATGCGCTCGGCCTCTCGATTAGGCGCCAGCGATATTGGTACCAATGCCCAACGAATCGAAACATTTCTGACAGCACTGCGTGAACGCCTAGAGTAAACAGCCAGGAACAGGGCAATGACGCCCCATAAAAAAAGCCCGTCACTTTTAAAAGCGACGGGCTTACCTGTTTACCACCCACCCGGGTGGGTTTGAAAACGAAGGTTAAACGGGCGGTTGCAAGCGCGCTGCCTCTTCTGACGGAGGCAGTGAGGCGGGCCGCTGTACAGCGCCACTTACCTGGAAGCGGCTGACCAGGGAGTGCATATCCCCTGCACGCTCGTCTAAGGTGTGGCTTGCGCTAGAAGCTTCTTGAACCAAACGGGCATTCTGGTGCGTCACTTGATCCAATTGCGAGATCGCTTGGTTGATTTGGTCAATTCCGGCGGACTGTTCATGCGTGGCGTCCGCAATTTCCGTCACATAGCGGGTTACTTCCGTAAGGCTATCGATAATATCCTGCAAGTGGTTGCTGGACGCGGTGACCAGCTGCTCACCTTCGTTCACTTTTTTGACACTGTCATCCACTAAATGGCGAATTTGTGCCGCCTCTTCGGCGCTGCGCCCGGCAAGCTTGCGTACTTCTTGCGCCACAACGGCAAAACCACGCCCCTGCTCACCGGCCCTGGCCGCTTCTACTGAAGCATTAAGCGCCAGCAGGTTCGTTTGAAACGCAATGTCGTCGATCGCTTTATTGACATCCTCCGACCACTAACTTAGAGAGTGTAGTGGCGGATTCCCAGGTCGTTGCCTTCCTGGTTCCTGCTTCGTTGTCCGTTGCCTGCCATGCCTTGGCATGGCAGGTCTTACACAAACTCCACAGGCGTTGCTTCCCGAGTGCCCCTCGGTAGTTGCTTCAACGCTCGGCACCGGCTAACAGCGCGGTGCCTGCTTGTAGGATGTTGCGGGCGGCATTGAGGTCACGGTCAATGCCTTGGGTGCCACAGCCCGGGCAATCCCAGGTGCGAACATTCAGCGGTAGCAATGCCATCACATAGCCGCAACCATGGCAGCGTTTTGAGCTTGGGTACCAGCGGTCGATCTGGACGAACTGCCGTCCTGCCCAGGCCGCTTTGTAGTCAAGCTGGCGCACCAACTCTCCCCAGCCCACATCACTGATGGCCTTGGCTAGCGACCGATTCTTGACCATATTCTTAATCTGCAAACTCTCCGCCGCGACCACTTGGTTCTCGTTAACGATCTGGCAGGTGAGCTTATGCAGGTGGTCAAGCCGTGTATCGGCAATTTTAGCGTGGCAGCGAGCGACCTTTAACCGTGCCTTCGCCCGGTTGTTCGAGCCTTTTTGCTTGCGGCTGAGTTGCCGCTGCGCCCGCGCCAGCTTACGGGCATAGCGGGCGGTATGGCGGGGGTTGTTAACCCGTTTGCCATCACTGGTAACGAACAGGTCTTTCAGTCCCAGATCAATGCCGACCATGTTAGGCGTCACGTCGAGTATTTGCGCGTCGACCTGGCACAAACAGCTGATGAAGTAGCGGCCTGCTGCGTCCTTGGAGACGGTGACGGTGCTGGGCGCTGACGGTAGCTCGCGGCTCCAGCGAATGTTCAACGGCTCACGGCACTTGGCGAGCGTGATCTGGCCATCACGGTACGAAAACGCTGAACTGGCAAAGGTGGCCGACTGACGATGCTTCTTGGATTTAAAGTTGGGATAACGCGCCCGTTTAGCAAAGAAATTCTTGAAGGCCGCTTGCTGATGACGAAGGCATTGTTGCAACGGCACCGAACTGACCTCGGCTAAAAAGGCCGTATCCGGCTGCTTTTTCAACTGCGTTAGAAAGGCGCTAGCGTCGTTGTAACCGATCTTTTCCTGACGCTGATAGAACGCATCGGTGCGATGGCGGAGCACCGCATTCCAGACATACCGCACGCACCCAAACGTCCGCGCCAGCAAGGCGGCCTGCTCAGACGTGGGGTAAAAGCGGTATTTGTAGGCACGTTCGGTTTTCATAGCTTACAGCTTAGATAGGTTTATGTAAGCCTGCAAGACACAGCGTCCTAGCGGACGCTGCGCTATCCGTTCACCTCGGAAAAGTAGGCCTCTATACCCTGCTGCATACCTATCCCCAGTGGCGCCGCGCCACCACTGGTAGGTGCTACGATTCCAAAGGTTAACTCTGCCTGAGCCAGTGGAGAAAAGAGCATCCCCGCCAGTAACCATATACTTATTCGCCGCATTGGGCCGTCCCCCTACTTTTGAATTAAGAATGTAAGCATTACCGCCAGAGTGGCCGTCCACTCCGAAGCTTGAATGAAACTTTTTTTATAATGGCGGGAGAATATACGACTTAACCTTCATTAGCGTTAAACGCTACGTAGCAAAAAGTAATTTATTGTTTTTCCGGTAGGGGCTTAAAAACGCCAAAGAGTAAATATGCTAGCCTTACTGGCTACATGCGGTACAGAGGAACGCAATGCTCACTATCTCAAATAGCGTGACGCTAGCGGATTGGGAAATTGATATTAGCCAGATTCGCTCCCAAGGTGCAGGGGGTCAAAACGTCAATAAAGTCGCTTCTGCGGTTCATTTACGTTTCGATATTCAAAACTCGACCCTGCCCCCGGTGTATAAAGAACGCTTGATGGCGCTTTCTGATCAACGCATCAGCAAAGAGGGCGTGATTATTATCAAGGCGCAGAGCTATCGCACGCTTGAGCTAAATAAAGAGGATGCATTGGCCCGCTTAAAAGTGCTGATACAAAGTGCCGCCAAACAGCCGAAGGTGCGCCGACCTACCAAACCTACTAAAGGCTCCCAGCGTCGCCGGGTAGATCATAAAACGCGTAAGGGCAAAACCAAATCACTGCGTGGTAAAGTGCCGATTTAACGCGTTGTTTAAGTCCGCCACTATCTAGGCCTATCGTTACTCCATTGAGCATTGACTATGTCGCCAGCTAGCCGCCCTCTCTCTCCTTGTATTCAAGTATGTAAGATCGAACCCGTGGCATCGCGCCACCAAGGTCTATCCCAAGAACTCTGCCTAGGGTGTGGTCGCACACTTGATGAGATTGCCTGCTGGGGGGCCATGACCGAGGCTGAGAAGGCCCCAGTGTGGGAAAGGCTGGAGCGCGAGGGGTATGCCAAAACATCCCGGTAGGTTTGATTATCGCCCTGCAGCATTAAGCAACACGCTTATTGTGGCGGTTTATCGTGGCGGTCGCTCAAAATATGGTGCAGTTCGCCGCATGCCACCAGAGGGTCGTCGCAATTAATGACTATCTTTGATTCTGTCAGCACATAGCTGCGCCCCGTAATGGAGTTTTCCACCACTTGGTAAGCGCCCTCTTGGTGGGTACCGGTAAAAGTACCGATAAACCCGGTTTCTCGCAGCGACACCGTTTCGAGCTTATCACCTACCGTTAACCGTCCCTCATAGTTCATCAGCGCCAGCCGGGCTGACGTTCCGGTGCCTGTAGTGCTTCTACAAATAACCCCAGGGTGCACGTAGGTAGTAGAACGCGAGCGGATATAGCCTTCCGCCACTGGCTCTTCTGGCCCCATAAAGTGCAAAAATGGCAGCGGCCCTACATCCCCTAGGGTGTAATGGGAAAAGCCGCGCTGGGCTTTTATCGCCTCGACAATCTTATAGGCGCAAGCCGCTAGGGCCTGTTCTTCATCGCGTACTAGCTTGAATCCCAGGGCTTCGGCATCGACCAAGGCGTAAAAACCACCGCTATAGGCAATCGAGTAAGTGACAGGCCCAATACCCGGTACCTGAATGGTGTCACGGTAGGTATCGATATAGCTGGGCAGGCCTTCGCATGTCACCCACTCCACCACCCCATCTCGCACGCTGGCTTCAACTTGCACCAGCCCAGCGGGCGCTTCCAGCTTAAAACGCTGAATACCCTCTTGCTTGGGCACAATGCCCGTCTCCAGCACGGCCGTGGCGGTGCACAGGGTATTGGAGCCTGAATAAATGGGATAGCCCATTACTTCCATAATGATATAGCCCGCCACTGCATCAGGGTGGGAGGCAGGCACGAGCAGATCGACCGACATTTCAGGGATACCGTAAGGTTCTTCCAGCAACAAACGCCGCAAACCATCGGCGTCATCTCGCAGATACTCCATCTGCTCACGAACCGAGGCGCCGGGCAGCGTATCAATACCGCCGGTTACGATGCGGCTAACATCACCGCCCGCATGGGTATCTAGCAGGTCAATGGTATGAAGATGCTTCACAGGCGCGACTCCTGATCGGTGGGTAAAGCAAATCGTGCGCCGTGGGCAGCCCACTGAGCATCAGGCACGATGACAATTTTGCCAAGGTAGTTGCTACCGCGATTCACAAAGTAACGCTCGGCCATGTGAAGTTCAGAGAGTTTAAAAGCGGCGTGCAGTACGGGCTTTAAATCACCGCGGCGGATCCACTCGATCAGTTGCTCCGCCTCTTCACGAGTGCCATGGGAAACGCCAAATATCTGCACTTGGTAGAGGTAAATCCGCGTCCACATAATTTCGCTGATATTGCCGCCACTGGCCCCGGCGATAGAGAGCCGAGGATAAGTGCTCCGGCGCTGCATATCGACAATCATGGTATCGATAAACAGATCCGTCATGTCACCGCCTACTAAGTCCATCACGGCGTCAATAGGCTGCCCGTGGGTTGCGGCCAACACCCGCTCAACAAAGGTGGGTAAATCTCCACGGTCAATCACGGCTTCAGCACCTAGTGCTAAGAGCGCATCGGCTTTGTCTGGCTGGCTAACGGCGTAAGGTATTGCCCCAACAATCCGGCACAGCTGGATTAACGCCGTGCCGACCCCACCGCTGGCGCCACTGACCAACACACGCTCACCAGCACTGACGTTGGCAGAGGTCATCATGTGGTAGGCCGTTTGATAAGAGCACATGCCCATCGCAGCTAGCTCAGCATCGTGCAGCGCTGGATTAGTTACTTGATGGAACTGATCCGCCGGTACCGCAATGTACTCGGCATAGCCACCGTCGGCTCCGTGGCCATAGTAGTCAGGCGTCAGGTTAATCGTGCGGCGCTCATCGGCGTAGATATTAAAATCCAGCAGGCCTCGTTCCCCCCTGCGTGCGCTATCCACGCCTTCACCCACCGCGACGATTCGCCCAACAACGTCTGCACCTTGGATACGTGGAAAGGTAAGCGTCGGTGAGCCACCCATGGCAAAAGAGGTCACTTCCTCTTTTCCTTTGGTGGGGTAAAGCCCCTCGCGGGCCTTACGGTCGGTGTTATTTTTTGCCGTGGCCGTTACCCGCACCAGCACTTGGTTTGGCCCTGGCTGAGGCGTGGGCACATCTTGACGGTAGTGCAGTTTATCAACGTCGCCGTGACCCGTTAATAACATGGCGGACATCGTTTTAGGCACAGCGTAGTCGGCTTCATCCATGGGCTGGTTCCTTGTGAAAAACAGAGTTCATCTGCCTGACAACGTAGCAAATCTGTGAGGAGTCACAAGCCATTAAACACAACGGCGGCAGCGCTGAATGCGCTGCCGCCGTTAGCAAAACGCTGATTATTGCTATTAGCCAAACACTGGCACACCAATAAGCAGGGTATGCAAATAGAACGCAAACAGCACGTAAGCCACAACACCAATAACCACCGTGGCGATCGTTGCGGGCGTCGAAGTAACTACAACCGCTGGCGGGTTCATACGGTCGCGCTGCTTGGCCGCTTTAAACGCCAAAATAGCCCATACCAAGAAAGCGGCAAAAAAGATGATATCGCCCAGCCGACCGTTGACCAGCAAGTGGGCAAGCGCCCAAATCTTAACCGACAGCATCATCGGGTGGCCAAGTTTCGCTTTAATAGCATTGCGCGGCACATAAGCCGCTACCAGCATAATAAAGGCAGGCAGCATGAGTAGGGCTACTGCATGGCGTAACCCCACCGGTGGAAACCAGATATAGATGGGATCAAAACGCATTTGGCCAAAGCCATAAATAGCAATGGCAAGCCCCACCAGTGATACAGCCGAGTAGGCGAGCTTCCAGTTGGTTAGCCCTAGCTTGGCTACCTGCTGCTGGCGCCAGTTTTCCGCAAAAATACGCACAGAGTGGCTGCCCAGAAATATCAGCAGGCCTATTATCATAATGGTCATGGTGTTTGCTCCCAGGTGTATGCACGTCATTAGTCGACGCAGAGAATGCCACAGTCAGGCCTAAACCACATGGGAGGGGTTCAACTTTTCGCTCGCCAAACGGCCTAAAACCAATTTTTACGTTTGAAAAGCCAAAACAAACTTCCCCCAATCCCCGCCATGGCGCCCAACACAAAGAAGTACCCATACTGAAAGCCCAGCTCGGGCATGTACTCAAAGTTCATGCCGTAGATACCGGCAATAAACGTCAACGGTACAAAAATGGCTGTAATCACCGTCAATACCCGCATCGTAATATTAAGCTGATGCGACGAAATCGAAATATAGCCATTCACTAAATCGCCACAGATGTCGTAATACATCTGCGTGAGGGTATAAAGGCGCTCAAAACGCTCGGCTACATCATTGATCGCGTAGAGGGTATCATTATCATCTCGTGGCAGATGCGCGTAGTCGTAGGCGGTTAACTCCTGAGTAATACCTTTGTGATAGCTAAAAATACGACGCAGCTTCACTAACCGTGAACGGTAGGTGGTCAGTTTGCGCATTAAAACGTCGTTACCGTTCGCCAGCAGCTCATCCTCTAAGTCGCTTAGTTCACTCTCAAATTTAAGCAAGCTATCAATGTAAAAACCTGCCGAGGTATACATCACTCTTAATGCAACACGCTCGGGAGATTGCGCTAGCAACGTGCTGCCCTGTTCGTTAAAAAACCGATCAACACTAAGCGCTTTGCCTGGGTGCAGCGTCACCAAGAAGCGTGCACCAATAAAAAAACAGACCTGCTGAGGCACAAAGTTAAGCTGTGCATCAAAGGAGGAAATACCACGGTAGATAATCAGCGTATGGTGCTCAAACTCTTCAATTTTAGGTGGGTGCCGCTCTTTTTGTGCATCTTGGATAGCCATAGGGTGGCACTCTAAACGCTCAAGTAGACTCCGCTCTCGCTGACCTGACTCTCCTTGCATATCTATCCAGATATGGCTTCCCGGGGTTGCCTGCCACTGCTCAATTGAGTCTTCATCACCTTCATGCACAAGCCCGTCATGCGTGGTGAGCATACTGCGGATCATAATCGTCCCTGAGGTGGGTGCTGACTAAATATCGTTTGATATATCAACGGATTGGGCTAAGTGTAGCCGCCCTTTACCTGCATGTTTGGCTTCATACATAGCAACATCTGCACGCTTGAGCAGCTCTTTTGCCGTTTCGACGGCTTCCGGCATAAATAGCGCCACACCAACGCTGGTGCTAACGTTAAGCGTGACGCCAGCCACTATCAGCGGCTGCTCGATAGTACGTATCAATTTGTTCGTAAAGGTCACCAGGGCCCCGCTGTCGACCCCTTCTAGTAACAACACAAACTCGTCACCAGCCCAGCGCGCCACAAAGTCTGTTTCGCGCACCGATTGTTGCAACCTAAGGGCAATATCCCGCAGCAGCTCATCTCCCATGGCGTGCCCGTAGCGATCGTTTACCCCTTTAAAACCATCTAAATCCATAAACAGCACGGCCAGCGGTTTACGCGTGCGGCGCACCCTTGCCATGGCTTCTGGAAGCCGCTCATCTAGCGCGCGCCGATTGGGTAACGTGGTTAACGCATCTTCCCGGGCTTCCTGGTTGCGCAAACGCTCTAACTGCTGGCGCTCGGTGATATCATGAATGAACAAGCTGCGTCGCTCACGGCCATTCACTGCATAACTTTTTAGGCGAATTTCCACAGGAAGCCATCCGCCATCCCGCCGTTTGGCTTTTCCCATAATGGGGGATGTGGACGCGTGGGGCAGCCCTTCAGGAAACATTAGCGTGGTAATAGTGCGTGCCAGCGCCTCTTTACGCTGCCAGCCAAACATCACTTCAGCCGCATGATTCCAATCTAGAACACGGCCGATTTCATCAATACTTAGGTAGGCGTCGTAGGCTGTTTCAATCACCAGACTAAGCTCTCGAGTGCGTTGCTCAATCTGCTGCTCAAGGCTTAAATGCAGCGCCTTTAACGCACGCTGTGAGACTTCTTTGCTTTTTTGCTCAGCAATCAGTCGTTCACGTAGCTGGATCTCTCCTGCAACAATATCGGCAAGGTCTTGCATCGCTGCTTGCTCTGTCGCACTTAAGGAGCGCGGTTTGGTGTCCATAGCGCAGAGCGAACCTAAAACGTAGCCCTGGGAGCTTTTTAGGGGCAAGCCTGCATAAAAACGCACGCCGTCTGGCATTGTCACATAAGGGTTACTGGCAAACCGCTCGTCTATAAGAGCGTCCTTCACAATCAACGGAGCTGCTTGAATCACGGTGTAAGCGCAAAAAGCGACATCCCGTGGTGTTTCCGAAATATCTAAACCGATTTTAGACTTGAACCACTGTCGATCGGCGTCCACTAGGGTAACCGTTGCGATTGGCACGTTTAATAGATGGGTCACTAACCGAGTAATCCGGTCAAATACCGGCTCATTAGCCGTATCTAGCAGTGCCAACTCATTCAGCGCTGCTAGACGGGCATCTTCATTGAACGGTAGTGGATAGCTCATCGCTATAGAACCCATTTGGGGAAAGGCAATACGACACCATAAAGCGAAACAACGTTCACTGCTTGGCTCTCTGGCTACTCGTTAGGTAAGCCATGTCTCACTTCCTACGCCGGTACAATCCGGTTCAGGTTCCAGGGTCTGCCTATGACGCTCTCAGTCCTTCAATGAGGACGCCCCTGGCGACATATGTATGATGGCACTATCCTCGGCTAAATCAGCGGCTTAGTAAACCCTAAGAAGCATCAGAAACATTGTTCCGGGGAATACGGCCTATGGCATAAAATTCGGGGTTAGGCGGTGTGCCTGCCAAAGTGACCAGCCGATTGGACATGCTAAAGAAGGCGGCAATAGCGCCGATGTCCCAGCAGTCGTCAAGGGTGAAACCGACATTTGCTAAACGCTCTTGCCAGGCGCGCGAGAACTCGCCTAACTCAATGGAACTATACAGGGCAAAATCGAGCATCAAACGGTGACGCTCACTCAGGTCGGCCACATGATGATTAATCGCTACGTTATCTGCAAGTAGTGGATCTTTACTATAAATACGCACTAAGGCACCGTGGGCCACCACACAATAAAGGCAGCGGTTACGAGCGCTAGTGGCCACCACAATCATCTCTTTTTCAGCTTTTGTGAGCGTATCCGATGCTCGTTCCATTAACGCATCGTGATAGGCGAAGAAAGCGCGAAACTCATCCGGCCGATGGGCAAGCATTAAGAATACATTCGGCACAAACCCTGCTTTTTCCTGCACGTTTAAAATTGCACTGCGAATATCCTCGGGCAGCTCATCGAGGGATGCTGGTACGGCAAAGCGACTTATTGAAGCAGGCATAGTCTCACCTTTGTTGTTATGGTTAAAAATAGGGATGGGTTGTACAGTTAACGGAATGTAATAGGCCTAGTAATTCAGTAACAAAATACTATGCAAAGTGACTATTAATCTCAGGTTTCGCTCGCCATACTTTACGCTTACGAACACATCATAAAAAACCGTGCACAGCGCGCATAAAACGGCTCGCTAAAAGGGAAACGCCATGCAATACGCCGAAGCCAAAGAGCATACTCAGGGACGACTGCACGAGCTATTTGCTGAGCCATACCGTGCTTTTGAGAATGACGCCAATGAGCGGCAAATGCACATCCGTACGATGCTGTATGTGCTCCTAGCTCGTCCCATGAGCCGGGGTCAGGTAACACTACGCGTTATCCATGGTTGGGAGAACGGCGGTTTTGAACCCGCTGACTTACAGCACGTGGATTACGCGCTTCACTCTTTGGACGATTTTCGCGCTGCAGTTAGCGACTTTGACCAAGCAACCCGTCAAAATGCTCCGCTACCTGCCGACGACACGGCGATTCTTGCAACACCGCTGGCTGATGCCATTGCCGGCGCTGAAGCCGACGGCAAAACCCTAGCCGCGAACATCCGCGAAACCCCAGCACGCTGGCCCGCTTTTGTTGGCGGCTTAGCCCTTTATACCCTGTTTAAAATGTATCATCGCCTCGTTTACAGCGAAGACGACAACTACCGCTGTTCCCAGCTTGAAACCCCTAACGGGCTGCGTGAAATCCACGAGTTTCACCTTGAAGAGGGAGAGTTTGCGCTACTCGTCCCTTTACGCGAAGACTTTAAAGACGCCTCCACCCTTCTAGTGCTACATGAGAGCCAGCTAGGCCCCATCGAACAGCTCTTTGAAAAAAGCCTGCCGCTGTTTGATAATTTTTAAGCCAAGCGAGAACTAACCTCACGTGCCAACAAGCCCCGTTCAGACGGGGCTTGTTGCGTTTATTGCCTCTCGCGTCACTGGGTTGAGTCAGCGTTACAGCGAGATCGTACTATTGATACCGCTTGAGACATTTTCAGGCTCAAACCAGCGAGCGGTGACCGTTTTTGTCTGTGTCCAGAAGGCAATGGCCTGTTTACCGTTCGGCCCTAAATCTCCCAGCTTAGACCCCCGCGAGCCGGTAAAGCTGAAATAAGCTACCGGCACAGGAATGGGTACGTTAATCCCGATTTGGCCCACATCAATATCGGTCTCAAAACGCCGCGCTACCCAACCGGAGTTAGTGAAAATCGAGGTACCGTTGCCGTTGGGGTTAGCGTTAATAAACTCAATGGCTTCATCCAGCGTTTCCACACTCACCACACAGAGTACTGGCCCAAAGATCTCTTCCCGGTAGATGGTCATATCCGCCGTCACGTCGGCAAACAGTGTTGGCCCAACGAAGTTACCTTCAGCATACCCTTCCACTGTGAAGCCACGGCCATCCACTAACAGTTTGGCTCCCTCTTTTTCACCAGCGGCAATCAGGCGCTCTACGCGCTCTTTTGCCTGGGGCGAAACCAACGGGCCTAAATCCGCATCGCGCTGAGTGCCTGGCCCTACTTTCATATTGCGGGCACCCTCTTCAATATCCTTCACCCATTCGCGAGCTTCACCCACCAGCACAACCACGGAGTTAGCCATACAGCGCTGGCCTGCAGCACCAAAAGCTGAGCCTAACAGGCTATCAATAGCTTGGCTGCGGTTGGCATCCGGCATAACGACACAGTGGTTTTTGGCTCCCATCATGGCCTGCATGCGCTTACCTGCAGCAGCAGCACGGTTGTAGAGCAGTGAGCCTACGTGGGACGAACCGATAAATGAGAGCGCTTTGATATCCTGGTGATCGGCGATCTGGTTAGCCACATCAGGGCCGCCATGCACAACGTTCAGTACACCGGGGGGAACACCCGCCTCATGGGCAAGTTCTACCAAACGCATGGTGGAACTTGGGTCTTGTTCGGAAGGCTTTAGAACAAAGGTATTGCCGGTGGCGATTGCCAGCGGGAACATAAAACAGGGCAACATAATCGGGAAGTTGAATGCCGTAATACCGGCGCCAACACCAAGCGGCTGGTGCATAGTGTAAACGTCAACTTCATTGGCGGCATTTTCAGCAAGCTCGCCCAGCTGTAGCGAGGTAATCGAGCAGGCGTGCTCAACCACTTCAAGACCACGCCCTACTTCACCTTCAGCATCGGGCAATGTTTTGCCGTGCTCTTCGGTAATCAGCGCCGCCAGTTCAGCGGTGTTCTCACGAATCAGCGCCTGAAGCTTCAACATAATGCGCATACGTTTACCCAGCGGCACTTTACGCCACTCTTTAAACGCTGTTTTTGCGCTGGCAATGGCGCGCTCTACTTCTTCGGCGGTACAGAAAGGTACCCGGGCAACCACTTCTTGGGTGGCAGGGTTTACCACATCGCGCCAGTCCTGGCTTTCGGATACGACTTGCTGACCATCGATGTACATGGGTATTTCGCGTACGGACATAGCACTATTCCTCACGTTTATGTTTGTTATGGGTTCTAATTAGGAGCCTCTAGGGTATATCAGCAAGTTGACGTAAACGTCAACATCACCCTTAGTGCAGTAGCTATCTTTTTGGTCACGATAATTAGTCTTTCCCTAGCGGACATCCCCTCACTATGCTGACGTTACAGCCAAGTGCGGCTTTGTACGAAAATCCTTATCTGCTGTTTTTACCTATGCAAAAACAGCATAGGGGGAAATAATGGTCGGACGTTATGAGAATCTGATGACGACTGGGCACAGATTAAAGATATCGTGGCGCCCCCTCAAACCATGGGCAGCCCTATGCGGGATGACCGAAAATTGCTCAATGGTATCTTCTAGGCGCTGTGCTCGGGTGTCAGATGGCGTGGTTTACCCGAGCGATATGGTTCTTGGTCGAGGGGTTATGACTGGTTCCGCAAGCGGCGTGATGACGGCAGCTGTGAAACGGTATTTTCTCGCTTGCAGCTCAACGTGAAGATAGGCTTATGGTCCTAGACACGTGGATGATCGATGCCGCTTCCGTGCGAGCCACACGCTCTGCCGCTGGAGGCGGTAAAAACGGGAATCGAAAGAACCGCCAGACCACGCACTCGGCTGTAGCCACGGCAGTTTAACAACCAAAATTCTTTTGTTTTGTGATCGTCATGGCTGCCACTGGTGTTCACGCTACCTCCTGGTAAAGAGGCCGTATCTCGGCACTTCGTTGCGACATTAGAAAGCACTTAACCAACTGATCTACTCTACCTTTGAGTACGACCCTAGCATCACAACGCTCGCCACCCCATTAAGCGACGTGCTGGCTAACCGCCGCGGTGTCTGTCAGGACTTTGCCCATTTAGCCATTGGCGCCCTACGCTCCGTAGGCCTGACAGCGCGCTACGTTAGTGGCTATCTGGAAACCCAGCCACCGCCTGGCCAGCCACGTTTGATTGGCGCGGACGCCTCCCATGCGTGGCTTGCTGCCTGGATTCCTGACTGGGGCTGGCTAGCGCTAGACCCCACCAACGGTACTGAACCCGGTGAGCAGCACCCGGTGCTGGCCTGGGGGCGGGATTACGCCGACGTTGCGCCACTAAAAGGCGTCATGAACGGCGGCGGTGACCATCAGTTAGAGTTAGAGGTCGAGGTCGACGTGATGCCGCTTAATGACAGCGCGGCTTAACGCTGAATAAGCCCGGTCGTTAGCCAAGGCTGCCAGGCTAATAGCACTAGCGTGACGAGCGTTGCCAGCAGAAACGGCAGTAACGCTCGGAAGATTTTCAGCGGCGGCGCACCGGTCATGGAAGAGGCAATAAACAACCCCGCGCCAACGGGTGGGGTCAACAGCCCCATGACCAAGGTTAAACACACCACCACCCCAAACTGATACGGGCTAATGGCAAACTGGCTTTGGGCAATGGGCATTAAAATGGGCACGACTAGAATGAGCGCGGCGATGCCGTCGATGATCATTCCTACCAGCAGCAGCGCCCCAATCACCAGTAACAAGAATACAAAGGGGTCGCTGGTGAACGCGGCGATCCACGCCGCTGCCATTTGCGGCAGCCGTTCATAAACCACTACCCAACCAAACACCCCTGCGGCAGCAATCAGCATAATCACCAGCCCCGCATTAATCGCGGTTCGGATCAGCACCTCGGGTAGTTGTTTAAAGCGCAAATCCCCATACACAAAACGCCCCATCAATAACGCCGCAAGCGACGCCAGCGCAGCGGACTCCGTGGGGGTAGCAATACCCAGTAAGATCCCACCAATTATAATCACCGGAATAAGCAGCGCAGGCAGCCCCCATAGCGCATCGTGCAGCGCCTGACGGCGGCTAGGCCACTCACCTTTTGGGTACTGCTGAACAACCCCCACTAAAGCGATTACCACAAAAAAACTTGCGCCTAGAAGCAATCCTGGCAATAGCCCGGCAATAAACATTTCTGCAATGGGCACCTGGGCCATCACCCCGAAGAGCACAAACAGCATGGAAGGCGGAATAATCGGCGAGAGCAGCCCCCCAGCAGCAGTAATCGCCGCGCTGTAGGGCTTGTCATAGCCTTCTTGCTCCATGGCAGGCACCATCGCACGGGACATAATGGCAATTTGCGAAGCGGCCGAGCCAATAATCGCCGCCATCATCATATTGGCTACCAGGTTAATGTAGGCAAGCCCGCCACGAAAACCACCCACCAAAATACGCGCCAGCGCAATCAGGCGCTTGGTCAGCCCGCCTTCATTCATCAGTTCTCCCGCCAGCATAAACAGCGGAATCGCTAGCAGGCCGTAGCTTTCAACGGCACTAAATAGCTGTTGCGGGTAGGAATCAAACAGCACCGTATTGTTGGAGGCCTGGATATACCACATAGCCGTCAGAGCCAGCACCAAGGCAATAGGCACGGCCCCCAGCAACAGCAGCAAAAAAACGATAATGGTCATACGCGGGCCTTAAGGGGCAAAAGTGACTGCCCTAGATTGGCGAGACTATGCAGGCTAAGCGAGAGAGCAAACCATGGCACAATCAGCCATACCCAGAATTTTTTAATGCCAATCGTCGAAGTATTCTCAGCGTAAATAAAGTTGAAGGTTTGACCCTGAAATGCGCGGGTATCAAACCCAGCCTGAGCAAGCGCAAGCGGCTGAAACCAGCGCCAGCATAG
Organism: Halomonas sp. GFAJ-1; assembly: GCF_000236625.2. Taxonomy (NCBI): domain Bacteria; kingdom Pseudomonadati; phylum Pseudomonadota; class Gammaproteobacteria; order Oceanospirillales; family Halomonadaceae; genus Halomonas; species Halomonas sp. GFAJ-1. The sequence goes on along the minus strand of NZ_AHBC01000043.1, from coordinate 116,236 downwards.
CCACACCAGCAACACAGCAAACAGCAGCACCATCACATCAACCCAAAGCACTATTAGCTTCCGGCCTACGGGGGGCAGCAAGTCACTCAACAGTGTTACCGCGATACCTTGGCGGCGCTTAAGCACTGCCCCGGCAATCAGAAAGGTCATCCAGATCATGGCATAAATCGCCAGCTCGCTTACCCAATAAATCGGGTTTCCCAGGGCGCGAAACGCAATATTGATGAGTATCAAACACGTTACCGCCGCTGCTAACGCAGCGGCGGTAATCTCTTCACATCGGGCAAGCCCTAAAGAAAAGCGTTGCAGCATGGTGGTTAAAGGCCCTTGATAGAGTGCTACTCGTCACGCAGCCGGTCAGCTTCCTCACGCAAAGTTTCTAACATCGGCGCTTTGGGGCCCCACACCTCTTCCCACTCGGCAATCGCCTCAGAGAAGAATTCGGCATCGGCATCGACAATATTAATATCCAGCGCGCGGATCTCTTCTTCCTGGGCCGCGTCCATCTCTTCAAAACCGACCAGCACGTTCTCTAGATGCTCGGCCATGGCGGTTTCAATCAACTCGCGGTCCTCTTCGGACAACTCACGCCATACACGACCCGACACCACGCCCACCATGGGGAACATCATGTGGTTTGAGATCAGCAGGTTTTCCGCCTGCTCGTAAAACTTCAGGATTAAGATCGAATCGAAGTCCATATCAATCGCGTCTACCTGACCATTCGCCAAGGCATCGTAGACCTCTAACAGTGGCATGGGTGCAGGCGCCGCGCCTACGGCGTTATAAAAGTCGCGAATCGGATCAAAAGGGGTAATCCGCAGACGCTGACCACGCAGGTCTTCAGCACGCTCGATGGGGCTGCGGCTAAGCACTTGGCGCATACCGACCATGCCGTAGCCCATGCCCATTAACCCAACACCCTCCGGCATTAACCCCAGGAGTTCGCCTGTAGCGTCTGAACGCAGCAGCCGCGCCGCGTGGTTTACATCATCAACCAGATAGGGGGCGTAAAGCGCGCCAAAATCAGGAATACGGTTAGAAATCTCGGCAATGGTCAAGAAGGCCATATCCAGCGCGCCGGTTTGCAGCTGCTGCACCATTTGTGCCTCGTTGCCCAACTGCTGGGCGGGATAAACGCTAACGCTGTGTTCACCGCCAGAGCGCTCGTTAAGCGTTTCGGCAAAGGCTTCTGCTTCAGTAGACCAAAGGTGCTGGGCGGGGGTAATCAAGCCTAAGCGAAAGTCACGCGCCTGAGCACTAAAGGAAGCGGCGGCTAAAGTGGCCGCAGCACAGGCAAGCGTTAGCGTTTTCATTCGGTTCATGCAAAGCCTCATTGAGTCCAGCGCAAGGTGCCTGAGCACCCTGTCATTATAATGGTATCGCTGAGAATACCGCAGTGGCGGCGTTGATGGCACCTGCTAGCGTTAACGGGCTTGCAAATCTTTACCGCGCTTAACGCTGATATTAAAACGCGGCTGCGCTAGGCTATCGACTATAACGATTACGCTCTTAACCACAAGGAGCTATAAACATGAGCGAACGCGTATCCATTGTGATGGTGCCGGTCGATAGTTCGGAAGAAGCCACAGCGGCCACCCATCACGCCGCCCTGCTAGCCAGCCTGTTAGATGCAACATTGCAGCTGGTGCATGTGCTGCCGCTCAAGCCTGCCGAGCTAAGCGACGTGCCCAGCAACCGCAATATCAGCGACGACCACGACCGCGCCCAGCAGGATGCAAAAGCCAGCGATGCATTTCAAGCCGCCCGCCACCAGTTGGCGGCACTGTCTTTTACCCAGGCATTGACCGTAGAAGAGACGCGCTTACACGATGATGGTTTTGTGAGCCACCCGGAACGCGTCATTGTGGAGCACGCCCGTCAGCATCAAAAGACCTTGCTCGTGATGGGCGCTCGTCACTTGAGTGAAGTGGGCAAATGGCTAAAAGGGAGCGTGAGTAATGCAGTGGTTCACCGCGCCCGAGGGCCGGTCACGGTCATCCATGCCGATGCTGGCATTCTAGAATCCACGCGGATTGGACGCATTTTACTACCGGTAGATGGCTCGTCCCACAGCGATGTGGCAGCGCAATTAGCAGGCGACCTGGCACGCAGCGGTCATATCCGCGTTGAGATGCTGTTTTGCCAACCCCCAGGGTCACAGCCCTTACTGGACAGCGGTGAGCGCGAAGAGCAACGAATTTTTCGCAGCACCCGTGAGGCCCTGGGCGAGGTACCAGCAGGCGTGACCGAGCAGCTTATACAGGCTGAGCACTGCGCGGAAGCCATTATTCAGCATGCTAAACAGTGCCCCGACAGCCCCGTGATCATAATGGGCCGACGGGGCTTGGGGTATCTTCAGGAGTCGCTATTAGGCAGCGTGAGCCAAAAAGTCATTGAGCTTGCTCCCTGCCCCGTCACGGTAGTGGCCTAGCCACCCACTGTTTAACAGCGCGCTTAACAACGTTTAGGCGGCTTCGTAGGCCGCCTTTAAACGATAAAATTCGTCCACGATAGCGGACATTTCAGCCGCATCGTAGTCGCACAGCCCGCTAACAACCAGTTTTTTGGAGCCAACACCCACGGCCTCACCCGCCGATTCGATGGAAAACTCCAGCAGCGCATCGGCGCGCTTGCCCTGCACATCTAAGGATGAGCGGGTTAACGCTAGGTCTGGCGCAAAACCGTCTAAGCGCTCTAAGCAAAACCCCATGCTGTCGTAGATAACCAAGGGGCGTTTAGGGTTAAACATCACCCCATGCTGTTCCATCAATGGCTTCAAATAGTGCGGGAAGTTTTTACCTGAAAACGCCACATAGCAGCGAGCAAACGCTTCAACCGCCGCCTTATCCTGGGTAACATCACCGCGACGCACTACTTGGAGATAGCACTTGCCGCTCTCGTCCACGACGTGAATATCGCCATTTTCTACTTCATTAAACATCAGCGGTGTATCGGCACCCACCATATTGGTGAAGCGAAATTCCATTTGTCGCGACAACCCAAACTTCACCAGCACCAGCGTAAACAGCAGGTCACCGGGTACGCAGAAACGCCGCGCATCCGGGTTATGAATCGGGTTGTAATCGCCGGCCACGCCTTTAGCGAAACGGCTGGCCTGCTCAGCAGAGATCACTACATACTCTCCGCGCTGCGCGTAAAAATCCTTGAACATGGCTTTGCTGCCTGCCTAGCGTTGAAATCGAAAACCCATAACTGCCCCACGACGCGCATAATGCCATAAAACATGCGCCAACAGGAGTCATCTGCTAGGAAGCCCGTATGACGAACAGTAAACATGCGCCGCGCCGCCTGCCGCGCCTGCTACTTATCGCCCTGCTAAGCGCCCTGTTGGTCGCCTTAACATGGCTAATAGGCAGTACATGGCTGCTTAATAGCCAGTGGCTACCCCAGCGCATCTCACAGATTGACGGTGTGGAAATCCGCTGGACAGATGCCACTAGCCTTCACCCTGGGCGCTGGGAGGTGGAAAATCTCTACCTAGCACGGAATGACAGCGCGCTCCCCATTACAGTGGAAGCACAGCAGGCGACGCTTTCCCTCTCTCTGCTGGCGCTGCTGCGTGGCGAGCTACATATTCAAGCGCTGGATGCACAGGGCATTCGCCGCCTGACCGTGGGCGATATCGCCCTGGAAGCCGAAGGCCAGCTGCAGGTAAGTAATACCCAATTAAGCCGCGACGCCCTCGCCGTGCCCAACGCATCGTTGGATATCACCCAAGGGCGCTTGCTGCGCCTAAGCGACCAAGCAACGCTGGTGCGTGACATTCATCTTCAGGCAGATGCCACCCTTGAGCCGGTTGTCACTACGCAACAATCCCGAGATGAACTAACGGCTGCGCTGCTGAGCGCCCTTTCGGCAGAGCTTTCCATTAATGCCCAAGCAGACGCTTGGGACGTGTTCATGCCCTATTTAGAAGCGCTGCCTTGGCTAACCCTGAACGGCCGCGGCGCCCTAGCAGGCGAGCTTAGTCTTGCGAATGGTGAATTCCTGCCCGGCAGCCACCTAACACTGGACGCCCCCGCCCTGCATTTAACCTTTGACGAGCAGCGCCTGCGGCCCCCTGAAGAGGATACCCGCCGCTGGCTAATTGCCGACGCCCCCCCGCCACGTCATACGGCCAGCGGTGAAGGACGGGTAAACCTATCCGTAGACGCTGATCAGCTGCATTTTTCAACACAGCTAAACGAGGTCGTACTCGCCGACACCCACCCATACGCTGTCGACACCCAGCTACGTTTAGCCACCCGCGTGCCCAACCAGCGTCTCGACCAGCTAGACCTTCCCACCGGGGTAAGCATGGATCTACAGGGTAACGTCACCCGTTTGGATATGCTGGACCGCTACCTGGCACACACCTTTGATGGCCAAGGAATACAGCTCTCTGGGAGCGGCCACATTGAGGCTAGCGCCACCCTGCGCGATGCGCGGCCTTACCAGGCTTCACTTCAGGTTCAAGCCCCGGCGCTTGGTGCTGAGCTGCTTGATTTTTCCGCCCAGGGCGATGGCTCGCTAACAGCAGTGCTCTCCCCCGATGAATCCCTTACTGCCACGCTCGAACTCAGCGATGCCACGCTCAGCCACCGCCAACAAACCCTGTTGGCAGATGCCGACATCACGCTGGAAGCACGTAGCCCAATTGACCCGGAACACGCGCAAGAGCAAGCTTCTGGCCAACTACATTGGGAGGACGCGCGCCTACCCGATATCAGCGTACTGCAACACTACCTAGATTCCGTGTTGCCTAGCCCTGCACCGCTTCAACTACTTAGCGGCCAAGCGGCTAGCCATGGCGCGCTTGCCTTTACGACGGCCGAGTTAAACGGAGAGATTCACCTAGCAGGCGAGCAGTTAACCACCCAATGGCAGCACGATGAGCGTTCCGGCACGCTTGAAAGCGATGCTCAACTTAGCCTAGTGATCCGTAGGGCAACCACAGAGGGCACCGCGCTGGATATCAGCGGGTCGCGCCTAAGCTGGCAAATAGCCGATGCCCAAGCCCCCAGCGAGCGCTTAGAAAGCACGCTTGTGCTACGTGAAGGGCGTTTTCAGAACCGCGACACCCTTAGCGGTCAGTTTGCGTTAGAAGGCAGCGTACAGCGGCTAGGCTTTTTAAATGCATTTCTTCCCGACGCCCACGGCCTAGCCCTTTCCGGAGACGGGCAGCTATTTGCCCAAGGGGCGTTTCGCGATAACCGCCTACAGGCCCCCACTCGCCTACGGGTGAATGCCAACCAGCTTGAAGTCGCATTTTTAGACTACCTCGCCACCGGACGAGGTGAGTTAACGGCGCAGCTCGACACGGCCGAGCAGGCGCAGCTTTCGCTCGGCATCCCACGCTTTTCACTTCGCCGCCAAGACGACGAGCGCCCCCACCTGGAGGGCCGGCATTTTGCGCTGACCACCCAAACCGAGCGTTTTAGTGAGGTACTAGCGTCCCCTGAACCCCGTTATTTCACTACCCGCATCGCCCTACCTATTACCGATGTCCCCGACTTCACCCGCTATAACCACTACCTGCCTGAAGATGCGGGGATCGAACTACTCGGGGGCCAAGCCAGCCTCTCCAGCGAGTGGTTATTAGAGGGGTTGACTGCCCAGGGAGAGATCAACCTGCGCGCCTTTGGTGCAGAGTTGACGCTGCTCGATCAACAGCTGCGGGGCGATGTGACATTACGTTTACAGCTCACCGAGGGCGACCTTGAAACGCGACGCTTTACCGCCAATGACTCGTTTTTACGCTTGGAAAACGTATTCCGGCAAAGCAAGGCAGGTACGCAGGATGCAGGCTGGTGGGTGCAGCTCGCCATGGACGAAGCGCAGCTTGAGTGGGATGACCCGATTCGATTAACCAGCCAGCTGCGCCTAAGCATGCGCGATTCCGGCCTGTTGGCCAGGCTATTTCTAGCCCGCGCCCGAGAAAGTGACTGGCTAGGCCGGTTGTTAAACGTGCGCCATATTGATGGCACCGCGCAGCTACGCATTAACGGTGAGCAGATTAGCCTACAGGATGTAACGCTCACCGGCGGCCCGCTGCTACTGCTTTCAGATGTGGTATTGGCAGATAAAAGCGCTAATGGCGCACTGTATGCACAGTTGGGGTCAGTCGGCGTTGGCGTCGAATTGGTCGATAGCGAACCCACCCTGCGCATACTGCAGCCAAGGCGCTGGTTTGAGCGCTGGCGGGAAGCGCAGCGCTTTCCCAGGCCCTGAGGGATCAGAGCCTGGGGTAATCTTGAACTACCAACAACTAGCGGCGGGTGCGCTCTCGACGAATAATACGCACCCGCTCTTTGGCTTTTTCGGGGGTGGAGAGTGGCGTGGTGGCATCGGTGGTTTTCGGCGGCAGCGTCACCCAGGCAAATACAGGCAGCGCTAAGTGCCAATGAATGGCGGCTAACCGCAGCCCTAACGTCACCATTAGGGAAGCTGCAATGGTGGCCGTGAGCGGCGCACCAAGCGTATGCAGTGTCACATAGACAACCCCACCCGCCAAAGCGGCGGTGGCATAAATCTCCTCCCGCAGCACCATAGGCACCCGCTGTGCCAGTACATCACGAATCATGCCGCCTGCTACGCCGGTCATCATTCCCATTAGCACCGCCACAACGCCGGGCGACCCCAACAGCAGCGCTTTATGCGTACCTATAACGGTAAACAGCGCCAGCCCAAAGGCATCCGCCACGGGTAAAAAGCCCCGGGACAGGCGGTGGATATAGTGAAACCCAACAAGCGAGACCCCCACCGTGGCTAAGATAACCCACAGGTAGGTAGGGTCTGTCACCCAGAACACTGGCCGCACGCCAAGCACTAAATCACGCAGGGTGCCGCCACCAATACCGGTTACCGCGGCTAACACCAGCATGCCGAACGGATCCATCCGCGAACGACACGCTAAGATTACCCCGGAAAGGGCAAACACAATCACCCCCGCCATATCCAACCAGTAAATAACACCCGACACGCGGCTCTCCTTTATCACCCTCGTTAGAGGGAAAATAGTTAAGCCGGAAGGATAGCACCCTCTTTAGCGTCTTTGTGGGTAGTTGGTGATGGCGGCAGGCGTTTAGGCGCGGCTTAGTGGCCCTGTTGCTCTAACCATTCGCGCAAGAAAGCGATTTCACTCTCTTGGGCATCAATAATTTCTTCAGCCAATTGACGGATCTCCTCGTCCTCGCCGTACTCAAGAACGATTTCCGCCATGGCAATGGCGCCTTCATGGTGAGGAATCATGCCTTTGGCAAAATCCACATCCGGGTCGCCAGTAAATGACATCGACATATCTTCATGCATGCGATCATTGGCGGCTTTGTACGCCGCTACCGCCGGATTGTCGCCGTGGTCTTGGTCACTGCTACCGTGTTGCCCGTGGTCTTCATGGCCATTATCAGCGTTGTGGTGGTGGGCATAGGCCGCGGGAGCAACCAACAACCCCGCTACTGCGCATACGCCTGCCGCCATTTTCCAGCGATTTTGTAACAGTTCAGCCATTTTGGAACGATTAAGCATCATAGCAACTCTCCTGTAGGGAATAGCCTTTAGGGAATAGCCTATAGGCAATGGGTAACGCTTAGAGAAGCCAAAATAGTTATTGACCACAAATAAAGTGTAAAACCTACAGGCAGCCCACAGGTCAAGATGCGCTGAGTGCGTTACCCTGGAGATAGCATCATTCATCAAAGGCATAGGAGCACGCATGGACTGGAACCCTGCTTATAGCTGGTTAGTTGTCGCCCTGCTGTTGAGCTTAGCCGAGCTCAGCTCTGGGGCTATGGTGCTACTCGCACTGGGCATCGCGGCAGCGTTCACCGCCGCCGTTGCGGCACTTGGTTTCACGCTGCCTTGGCAGTTGATCAGCATGGCTGTTTTTGCAGGTGTGTTGGTACCCCTTGGTGTGATGGTGATTCGCCCACGTTTTTCACCCAAGGGTGTGGCTTACGGCACTACCGGTACCGGCGTTGAAAAAGGCAGCCTCTACAGAACGCAACGACGCGATTTTGATAACGCCACGGGCATCAAAGTAAACGGTGATTTTTACCGCTTACGCGTCGTAGAAAGCGGTGAAACAGAACTGTCGCCCGACACCCTAGTGGTGTTCAAACGCTTTGAAGGCACTACCGCCTTAGTTATGCTGCCACAGCCAGAAGACCTAACTCGTCAGGATGATCTTTCCCAACGCAAGGAGCCATAAGCATGAATGACCTCATGGATTTACCCATTAGCCCAGGTTTACTGATTAGCCTGATTATTGTCGTGATCGCAATCGTGATCATTTCTAAAGGGCTGGTGATTATTCGCCAATCCGAAGTGATGGTCGTGGAACGGCTCGGCTCGTTTCACCGCGTGCTGGAAAGCGGTATCAATATTATCATTCCCTTTATTGAACAGCCCCGTGCGATCACCATGATTCGCTATCGCAAAATGGGTGAGGATTACCAGCCCATTATGACCGATGAGTTCCGTATCGACCGCCGTGAAACGGTGATGGATTTCCCCGGCCAGCCAGTGGTGACTACCGATAACGTAACGGTACGGATCAACGGTGCCCTTTACTATCAAATCATCGACCCTAAGCGAGCCGTGTATGAAGTCGAAAACATGAGCCAAGCGGTAGAAGTACTCGCCAAAACCACGCTGCGCTCGGTGGTAGGTAAAATGGAGCTGGATAAATTGTTTGAATCCCGCGCCGAAGTTAATAACGAGATTCAAGCGGCCATGGAAGAGCCCGCATCTAAGTGGGGCGTTAAAATTTCCCGGGTAGAGGTACAGGATATTGCCATGCCCGACGAGGTGGAGTCGGCCATGCGCCTACAGATGGCCGCCGAACGCAAGCGCCGCGCCACAGTAACCGAAGCCGAAGGTGAAAAATCAGCCGCCATTGCTATGGCTCAGGGCCAACGTGAATCCTCTATCCTTAACGCCCAGGGCGACAAAGAGTCGGCCATTCTGCGCGCCCAAGGTGAGCAAGAATCCATCAAACTGGTACTCAACGCCATTGGCGACAGCGAAGAGAACAAGCGCACCGTTGTGGGGTACCTATTGGGGCAAAGCTACATCAAAGGCTTACCCAATATGGCGAAAAACGGCGAACGCGTGTTTGTGCCTTACGAATCATCAGCGCTTCTTGGTTCAATGGGTATGTTCCGCGAAATGGCAGGTTCACCTGAAGATACCGTTGCCAACCACCTTAAAAACCGCTCCAGTAACCCAAGCGACGGCGGCTTTCGCAGCGGCATCGTAGGCGGTGCCGCTGGCGGTAATTAGAAGTTGAATTAATACCTAAACGAAACGCTTAAACCGGGCCAACAGTGCCCGGTTTCTTATTTAGCTTTTTTTAGACTGGCCAACAGCTCGCTCACCATCAGTTGTTATGCGCTACGCTAGATGGAGAGACACTATTAACAGGAGAGACAAATGAACAAGGACGTCATCAGCGCCATTCGTAAAAAAGAGCAGCTACCCGATAGCATGACCGACAATGAAATAGCCCGGGAATATAAAGGAACTTATACCGCCGCCAGAGCAGCTATTAGCTTAGAGCACAAACCCCTTGATCAAGTTATCAATGACGCCATGGCCAAAATTTTTCCCTTTATGCGTAATAAAAAGAAGTGAGGTTTAGCGTTTAAACCCGCTAAAAGAAAGTATTTCAGCAACGCTTCACAGATACGTGTTGAACTAAAGCGGGTAGCTAATCAAGCAGATAGTTTGTGATGGATGGCTTCAGTATTTAGGGAAAGGTCAACTGCAGACCAAGGGACTAATAATCCCCTGCCATGAGGAAACGTCATAGAAATGGTGGGCCCAGTAGGACTTGAACCTACGACCAAGGGATTATGAGTCCCCTGCTCTAACCAACTGAGCTATAGGCCCGAAAAGCGTGCATATAATAGCGAATGTAAGGGGGCTAGGCTACCCCCTAGCGGCGCTATCTTGTGGTGATAGCGGCACTTTTTTGTTGCACTTATTTCAAGCCATGGGGTCTGCTGGTGAGTTCCTAATGCGGAGACGCGCTGTGAAAGCTTTGATTGCTCTTATCCCACTGCTGTTGGCGGTGCCGGTTCATGCGGATTGGCAGCTAGATCCTGCTCAGTCACGGGTGCAGGCGTCGATTACTCAATTAGATGGTGAGGCCCCGCAAACCCATCACCATCAGGTCAATAATTTACAGGGCGATATTGCTGCCGATGGCACGCTGCGCCTGCCGCTGCGCTTGAGCCAAACCGATCTGCTCAATCGCTTTGGGGAGCTGCCGCCGTGGGTGGGCTTGCTGGCGAATACCACGCTGGTGACGCTGGTGGCGCAAATGCCGCCAGAGCGGTTAGACGGCTTGGATATTGGCGAGTCGATGGTGGAAACGCTCACCTTCCGGGTGCAAACCGACCTGATTAACCAAGAAGAAGCCGTGCCGCTGCGCTTTACCCGTGAAGGGTTAAATGAAGTGCGCGTTACCCATGCCGAACCGATGGCCATGGATGGCAGAGCGTTGATGGCAAACGGAACGGTGCGAACCGTGCTCTCAATGCTGGGCTACCAAGAGATTGACGAGCATGTGCCCGTCACCCTAAATGCTCTTTTAGTTAACCGCTAAGGCGCTGAATGGCGCTTTTCGTGGCTGAGTACTTCTACATCCCCTGCTTGGGCATCGCCCGTTTGTACTCGCCACTGCGCGGCGTAGTGGCCGTTAGCTTCCAATAGGATTGAGTGGCTGCCGCGCTCGGCTACTTGGCCCTGCTCAATCACTACGATTTCATCGGCGTGAACGATGGTCGAAAGCCGGTGGGCAATCATAATCACCGTGCGGCCATGGGCGATGCGTTTTAGCGAGCGCTGAATAGCCGCTTCGGTTTCGTTATCCACCGCGCTAGTGGCTTCATCTAGCACTAGAATAGGCGGATCTTTAAGCAGCGCCCTGGCCAGCGAAAGCCGCTGGCGCTGGCCACCAGAAAGCCGCACGCCCCGTTCGCCTACCGGTGTATCCAGTCCTTGAGGCAGCACTTCAATAAAGCTCCACGCCTCGGCAGTTTTTGCGGCATCGATAATGTCTGCATCCTCGGCCTCGGGTTTGCCGTAGGCGATATTGTCACGAATGCTGCCTTCGAACAGGTACACATCTTGGCTGACCAAACCAATCGCTTGGCGCAGCGAATGCATGCTGACCTCAGTGATCGGCTGGCCGTCGACCAGTACGCGACCGTTTTCAGGGTCATAGAAACGCAGCAGTAGTTTAATCAATGTTGATTTACCGGAACCTGTCGCTCCCACCAGCGCCAAGGTATTACCAGCAGGCACGTGCAGGTCAACGCCTTTCACCCCAACTTGGCTTGTTGCGTACTGGAAGCTCACTGCCTCAAATCGCACCTCGCCTTTGATTGGCGCGGCCAGGGCCGTTGTGCTGTCGTCTTTAACCGTAATAGGCACTTCCAGCAGGTCGAGAATCCGTTTGGTGCTGGCCATAGCGCGCTCGAACAGGTCAATCACCTGAGCGAGGCCAGTGAGCGGCCACAGCAGGCGCTGGGTAAGGAACACCAGCACACCGTAAGCGCCGACGTTCAGCGTGCCGTTCAGTGCCATCATGCCGCCGACGGTAAAAGTGGCGAGAAAGCCCGCCAGAATCGCCATGCGGATAACCGGAATAAACGCAGAACTGACTTTAATCGCTCGACGGTTGGCTTCCACATAGGCTTCGCTGGCATCGCGTAGCCGTTCGGCTTCTCGCACTTCGCTGGTAAAGCTTTTAATGGTGGCAATGCCGCTCAGGTTATTAGAAAGACGGCTGGCAAGATCACCGACCTTCTCGCGCACGTCACTGTAAAGTGGCCCGGCTTTGCGCTGGAAGAAGAACGCGCCCCAAATGATCAGCGGAATAGGCGTAAACGCCAGCAGCGCGATGAGCGGCGAGAGCACGAAGAACACCGCGCCCACGGCCACTACCGTGACCACTACTTGAATCAGCGCGTTGGCACCGCCGTCCAGAAAGCGCTCTAGCTGGTTCACGTCATCGTTCATGGTAGCCACTAGCTGGCCGGAGCTTTTCGATTCGAAAAACGCCATATCCAATCGCTGGGCATGCTCGTAGGTGTCCTGGCGCATATCCGCCTGCAGCCGCTGGGCTAGGTTGCGCCAGAGGATTTGGAACAGGTACTCAAACAGCGACTCCCCCGCCCAAATAAAGAAGGTGAGCACCGCCAAAATGGTGATCTGCTCCTGGGGGGATTCAAACCCCAGTCGCGCTACAAAGCTGTTTTCCTGGTTCACCACTACGTCGATGGCCACGCCAATTAGGATTTCCGGGGCGATATCGAACAGCTTGTTGATAATCGAGCACATCGTGGCAGTGATAATCTGCCGCCGATAACCTTTGGCGTAGCGCAGCAGGCGCATTAAGGCGTGGAAGCTTTGATTGACGGACGCTTTGTCGGCGCGGGTCGGGGAAGAAGCCACATCGATTCCTTTTACGTTGTTATCTAGGGTGGTTAACCGTCAACACGTTACGCGGGTTGGCTCGCCCGCCGCACATTGGCGAGCAAAGGGCTGCCGGTATCGGGATCGAGCAGCAGCGTGCACTCCACCTGATACAGCTCCCGCACCAGCGCGGGCGTGACCACCTCTGATGGCGCACCCTGGGCAACAATTTGCCCGTCGCGCATGGCAATCAGGTGGTCGGCGTAGCGGCAGGCGCTGGCCAGGTCGTGCAGCACCATCACCACCGTGCGGCCCTGGCAGGCCAGGCCGCGCACCAGCTCGAACACCTCGATTTGGTGGCCTAAGTCTAACGCGGAGGTGGGCTCGTCGAGTAGTAAAAGCGGCGTTTGCTGGGCGATGGTCATGGCGATCCAGGCGCGCTGGCGTTGGCCGCCGGAAAGCGCTTCCAAAGGCCGGTCGGCAAGCGCTTCCAGCTCGGCAGCGGCAAGCGCATGTTGCACCACCTGTTGATCTTCCGCCGACCACTGGCGTAGCCAGCCTTGGTGGGGCTGGCGACCAAAGCGAATTAACTCAGTCACCGTCAGCCCTTCCGGCGCGACCGCCTCCTGGGGCAGTAGCGCCAGCTTGGTGGCAAGTTGGCGGGCGGGCATCTGGGCGATATCGTGGCCGTTTAACAATACGGCACCGCTATCGGGTTTGTGCAGGCGGGCAAGCCCAGAGAGCAGCGTGGATTTACCACAGCCGTTGGGGCCAACAATGGCGGTCACTTGCCCGCTGGGCAAGCTAACGCCGAGTTCGCGAATCACTTGGCGCTGGCCGTAGCTCATGCTGAGCGCATCGGTGGAAAGCGTGGGTAATGAGGTCATGGGCGACTCCGGTGTGGGCGCATTAGTATCCAGAGTAGCCAGGGGCCACCCACCACGGCGGTAACAATCCCCACGGGGATCTCGATGGGGGCAAACAGCGTGCGGCCTGCTAAATCGGCCAGCACCATCACCAGGGCACCCGCCAGCGTGGCGGCTAGAATGGGTACATGGCGGGCGCTGGAGAGCGAACGGGCAATTTCAGGGCCAATCAGCGCTATCAATCCAACCGGCCCCGCCACGGCAACGGCCAGCGCGGTGAGCACCACTGAAAGTAACAGCACCTGCAACCGCCGCGCTTTCACCGCAGTGCCTAAGCCACTGGCAATGGCATCTTTAAAGCGCAGCAGCGTGAGCGAACGGGCCAGCGCCAGCGCGGCCACCAGCCCTAGCGCCAAGCCAATGCCCAGCAGCTGTACTGCACTTGCCGGGCGAGCATTGAGGGAACCGACGGTCCAGGGGTAGGCGGCGTTGGCGGCATCAATGGCCACCCGCGCCAACATCAGCTGCGTCACCGCGCCAAATACCGCGCCCACGCCGATGCCTGCAACAATAAAGCGGTAGCCCTGAGTGCCGCTGCCTGCGGCTAAGCCAAAGGTGAGCACGGCGGCGGTAGTCGCGCCTGCCAGCGCCATGGCGGGCGGTGCGATGCCTAACCCCAAGCCTACAATCGAAGCCACCGCAAAGGCGGTGGCACCGTTATCAATCCCGATAATGCCAGGCGTCGCCAAACGGTTGCGGGCCAGGGTTTGCATCAGCACCCCGGCCAGCGCAAAGGCGGCGCCGGTGAAACAGGCGGCGATGAGGCGCGGCAGGCGCAGCTGCTGCACCATAAACGTTGTCATGCTATCGCCCTGCCCCACTAAGGAAGCCACCACCGCATTCGGGGAAAGCGTCACGCTCCCCAGGCTTAAATAGAGCACGCAGACGGCCAGCAGCACGGCACTAAGCCCCATATTTACTGCCACGGCGCGCTTTTCCAGCAGTACGCTCACTCCGCGGGGCAGCGCGGCACGCCAGTAGCCCTGCGGAGCCGCGACCGCCTGGGCACTCATGCTTTCATAATAAGCCGTGGAGGTGTGGGGCAGCACCACACCGCTGAGCGACTGTTTTGCCGTGTTTTTCATAGCATCAGATAACCAAAAGGAGCGTTAGAGCATGGGTAGGCGTTTGGCCCGCACCACCGCGATCAGCACCGGCGCGCCGCAGAGCGCGGTGAGCACGCCTAACGGCAGCTCGGAAGGGGCAACCACAACACGGGAGATAATATCGGCGGTGAGTACGATCAGCGGGCCGACAGGCAGGCAGAACCAGAGCGTGCGGCGAATATCCGGCCCGGCGATGGCCCGCGCCACAAAAGGCACCACGAGCCCCACAAACGCAATCGGCCCGGCAATGGCGGTGGCCGCGCCGACTAATAGCGCCACACAACCCACGGCCAGCCAGCGAATCAGCCCAGGGCGGTGCCCTAAACCGCTCGCGGCCCTCTCCCCAAGTGCCAGCGCGGCCAGCGGCCGGGCAATCACAACAACGCCTGCCCCTGCTACTAGCAGGCTGGGCAGCACGGCCCATAAATCATCCAACCGCCTACCCGCCAAGCTGCCTACCACCCAAAAGCGAATCTCATCGGCGGCACTCTGGTCGTAAAGCAGCATCAGAGCGCTGAGTGAACCGAGCAGCCCCGAAAACGCGGCCCCCGCTAACACTAAGCGCACCGGGTCATTCCCCACATCGCGCAGCCGAGCCACGCTGAGCACGCACACACAGCCGATGAGCGCCCCTAACTGGGCTACTGGAATGCGCAAAGTGGCCGCGCTGGCCCCTAACACCAGCGCCAGGGAAACGGCAAATGCAGCGCCTGCGCTCACGCCCAACAAGCCCGGCTCGGCCAGCGGGTTGCGGGAAACGGCCTGTAGCAGCGCCCCCGCCACGCCCAGCGCCACGCCTACCGCAATACCTATCAACGTGCGCGGTGCACGCAGCTCCCACACAATAAAACGCGCTTCCGCGTGATCGCTTCCGCTTAGCAGCCCCAGCACTTGGCGTGGACCAATACTGCCTGCGCCAATCAACAAACTAACGACGCTCACCGCCACAAGGGCGGTGAGCAGAAGGAACATCCAGGAGCGTGGTGAGCAGCGCCTGCCGCTCACGTTGTTAGCAGCAAAGTTAGAAATATCGTTAGCAAAGGACTTCACGGCAGCATCGTTCACGGCATCGTTCACGGCAATAAGGCTTTCTCGATGTCGTCTAGAATCGCTTGGGCAGCCAACGGGCCGTTGGCACTGCTCCAGAGCTGGCCGTTTACCGGCACCACCCGCTCGTTCTGTACCACGTTCAAGCGGTTGAAGGCGGCGCTCTGTTTGGCGCTCTCCAGGGCGGCTTGGCCGTCATCATTGAGCGTAGCTAAGAACAGCCAATCGCCGTCTACCTGAGACAGATTTTCAAGGCTTAATACGTCGCTGTGAGCGCTGTCTGCTTTGATAAGGCCCGCATCTTGAACACCAAGCCCGACCTTTTCTAACAAGCCGGTGGCGATCAGTTGCGTCGACATCACCATCGGGCCACTGGGCATCCAGCGCGCTAAAAAGGCAGTGCCACCGACATCGGCAGCGGCAATCGCTGTCGCCAGTTCAGCGGCACGCAGGTCTACAGCGGCAATGGCGTCTTCAATCGCATCTTCCTGGTTCAAGGCCTGGCCGAACAGACGCGCTTCGGCTTCCCAGTTATCTGCCGCCAGCGGTTGGGTGTGGGGAACCACGGTAGGCGCAATTTGCGATAGCAGCTGATACTGCTCCTGCGGCAGTTGGGCCGCGGCTAAAATAAGGTCCGGCTGCTGGGCCAGCACTGCTTCAATATTAATTTCTCGCACGACGCCTACAATCTCAGGGTGTTCGAGCTCGTTCGCACTGAGGTAGTCGGTCACGTATTCCGCCACGTTGTCGCCGCCACGGGTGGTCACCGCCCCTACCGGGGTTACGCCTGCCGCCAGCGCGGCATCCAGCGCGCCTTCATACAGCGTCACCACACGCTCGGGGGCATCCGCCACCTCGACGTCACCATAAGCGGTCTCCAGCGTGCGCGCCTGAACGGTGCCCACCAGCAAGATGCTTATCAGCATCCCGAGTAAACCGCGCTGCAATAACGTGTGTCGCATGTGTCTCTCCCAGTGAAATGCCCAGTGAAATGCTTTGCTTTAACAAACACTCCAATAATAACGATTCTCAAAAGCACTTGCACTTCTATTCCAACGAATAGCGTGTTGCCGTTTCTGCAACCCTGGCCTTCGGCACCTTCTCAGCAGGGTAAAACGCTGATGGCATTGCGCCTTGAAGCGCCCTGTTCCATTAAGCGCAACACAATGTTCGATGAAACAACCTCGCAAGTGGGAACTTTTCTTCTTAGAATCTGAAACTCATTTGATAATCAATTTCATTGGTAAACAATACTCATATCAGGGGATCGACATGCCACGCTTTACTCGCACCGCCCTCGTAAGCGCCATCGCGCTCAGCGTTACTGCGACGGCTCATGCCCAAGAGGCCTCTCAGAACAGCACTCAGCTTAACAATATGGTGGTCACCGCCGCCGGTTATGAGCAAACGCTGAACAATGCCCCTGCGAGTATTGCCGTAGTCACCCGTGAAGAGCTGGAACAAAAACAGTTCGCAAACATTGCTGAGGCAATTGCCGACGTGCCAGGCGTCGACGTTCGCTCAGGTACGGGCAAAACCGGCGGCCTGAACATATCGATTCGCGGTATGCCTAGCGCCTATACGCTCATCCTGATTGATGGTCGTCGTCAGAATACCTCTGGCAGCGTGACGCCCAACGGCTTTGGTGAAACGTCAACCGGCTTTATGCCGCCGCTTGCCGCGATTGAGCGTATTGAAGTGATCCGTGGGCCGATGTCGACACTTTACGGCTCCGACGCTATGGGTGGTGTCATTAATATTATTACCCGCCGCGTAGGCGAAGAGTGGGTAGGTTCAGTAACGGTTGAGAACACTTTCCAGCAGGATCGCGATGCGGGCAATAGCTCAGCGATCAACTTATACACATCTGGCCCCTTGGTAGAAGATACTGTTGGCCTTCAGTTACGTGGTCGCCTATTCGACCGCGACAGCTCTGAGCGCATGGTTGAAAATAGCGCAGGGCGCGACCCTCGCCCAGTAGAAGCACGCAATTACTCTATCGGTGGGCGCTTAAATGTAACACCAGACGACACCAATGAATTCTGGCTAGACGCCGAGCGCTCGCGTCAAACGTATAGCAACGACGACTGCCGCCTTGGCAGCCTTGATGGATGGGCACGCGACTGCTCAACAGAAGCTCCGGACAGTGCCTGGGGCTATAAAGATGAGTTGCGCTTCAATCGCGATCAGGTCGCTATTGGACACTCGGGGCACTACAGCGCAGGCACCTGGGAAAGCAGCGTTACCCACAGCACCACTGAGACCCTAGGCCGTACGTTGCCTGAAGGTAGCGCACCTGAATATGGTTACGAGGCCCAAGGGGGCGAAGATCGCCTGTTGGAAAACCGCGACATTATTGTTGATACCAAGTTTGTTGCCCCCATTGGCGACCATATTGCGACGATTGGCGGCCAGTACATCGATGCCAAATTAGAAGATGGCGCAGCCGGTAACCAAGCGTTTGAACAAACCAGCTGGGCACTGTTTGCCGAAGATGAGTGGCTGTTGCGAGACGATCTCGCCTTTACCTTTGGCGGACGCTACGAACATCACGACGCTTTCGGCGGCCATTTTAGCCCACGCGGCTACCTGGTGTGGAACACAACCCCCAACTGGACGCTGAAAGGTGGCGTAAGCCGTGGCTATAAGACACCGTCGCTGAACGACCTGCATGACGGCGTGACTGGCTTCATCGCGCAAGGCCGCACCGTCACAATTGGTTCGCCCAACCTGGAGCCAGAAAAGAGCACCAACTATGAAATTGGTGCGATTTACGACAACCAAGACGGCTTTGCAGCGGGGGCTACCGTTTTCTACAATCGTTTTACGGATCGTATTGCCAACAGCACTCCCTTACCTAACTGCCAGTTTATCGATGACAACGGCAACACCCCCAATGCGGGACTCGCCAACTGTGTCAGCGTGGGCAGCTTTACACAGCAAGAAAACTTCCGTCAGCAGATCAATATTGATAAAGCCGAAACCCGTGGCGTCGAGCTAAACGCAAGCTATCAAATCGCCCCGGCGTGGCATGTCAGCGGCGGCTACACATTTACCGACTCTGAAGTGAAGTCCGGTGCTAACGAAGGCCAGCTGTTAACCAACACCCCGAAACATAAGCTCACCGCTGATCTGACCTGGGCGATTAACGACCGCTGGAGCACCACACTGGAGAGCGAGTACTACTCTTCTCGCGAGCGCTTCACTGGCACCCCAAGCGGTCAATCTGCTTCCTTGGTAGAGCAGCTTGGTAATAACCTCGATGGCTATGCACTGTTTAACCTGCGCAACTCCTACCGTTTCAGCGACAACGTGCGAGTAACCGGTACTATTTACAATCTGTTTGATAAAGACTTCACTGGTTCCGATACCTTTGAACACAACGGTGAGACCCTGCGTGCCTACCGCTTTACTCAAACCAGTAGCTTCACCAATGGCGTAGCTCTGGATGGCCGCAGTTTCTGGGTCTCCGCCACTTACGACTTCTAACGCTTGAGGGTTCACTTACTGTTTCAATGCTGGCTTGCTGCCCCGGCCTTGTGCCGGGGTTTTTCGCTTTTGTATAAAGCGACCACTGCAGTCACTTCCCGCTATGGTCGCGATTCAATGGATTAATCTATTTAAACGCATTCGCTTGGGCAGTATGAGCAGTGCGCGTACTCCTTACCGACTGACGCTCTCACGCACCTTCACTTATTTTAAGAAACAGCCTGTTATGACGGTGCCTTTGCTTGCCCGCTGGCCGATATAACAAAATACGGCTACTCGCTGGTGGCCGCCCTCAAGCGACAGCAATATAGGTTCAAAAAACCGGAACACAAATAGCAATTATTTTCATTCAAAAAATTAAGTGGCACAATAGCCGCCTCCGTTTCTCTAGTGGCTCCGACTATGTACGATTTTGATGAACTCGCCGCCTTTAACGACATAATGACCACCGGCAGTTTGACGCGCAGCGCACAGAAGCTCGGGCTTGCAAAATCTACCTTAAGCCGCCGGATTAGCCAGTTAGAGGCTCGTCTCAACCAACCGCTGCTGCGGCGCCAAGCAAATCGTTTGATTCCTACCGAAGCGGGCCTGCTGTTTCACCACTACTGCATCGAGTTACTGGCCATGGCCGCCCACAGCCAAGAGGCCTTAGCAGAGCTGCGCGAGGAGATCAGCGGTAAAGTCACGTTAGAGGTACACGGCGCCCTGGCTCGGGGGTGGATAGCGGGGGTAATAGATGCATTTTTAACCCGTTACCCCAAAATCGAGCTAACGCTGCATACCCGGGAAAGGCCGCCGACGAAGATGCAAAGCAACAGCGTGCACATTTGGCTAGGCGCCCCCCATGAGTGCGGCCTGAATCAAGAGCGTTTAGGCCATCTCACCCGTGGTCTTTACGCCAACCCGCGCTACCTGGGTAATGTAGGAACCCCGCAGCATCCCAACGAGCTTGACGCACACGCCTGGATCGACCTACTGGACACCGCCTCCAGCGGCCTCTTACTGCATCATCCAGAACACGCTGACTACCTCTTTAACGCACCCCGCTCGCGGCTACAGGTAGATCTCACAGCGCTGCACATTGATGCCATTGCTTACGGCCAGGGGATCGGCTTGCTGCCACATTGGTTGGTTGAAGGCCGCGAACGGCACCACCCTGGCGATTTGATAAACTGTTTGCCAGGTTGGGAGCCTGCCCCACTTCCCGTCACGCTACTGTATGCCTATGGGCACCACTCTCGCCGGGTAAACGCTCTACTGGCGTTTCTGCGCGAGCAGGTACCCGCCGCGTGGCAAACCCGTACGGAAGCCGTTCACTCTGGTTAAGAGGTTCGCCTTGCCAGTTAGCCGCCTAATTATCCACAATAGGCAGCCGATGATCGTCAAGGAACCTTAATGCTCGCTGAACTCTTCGCCGTCATGGCACCCGTGCTGGCCGGTGCCGGACTGGGCTTTTTATGGGTTCGTCTCGGCCAACCCTACCCGGTCGATTTTGTGACGCGCCTGGTTTTCAATATTGGCACTCCAGCGTTGGTGCTAGCGTCACTCTCCGGGGCGGCCATCGATGCCAGCACGTTTGGGCAAGTGATGCTGGCCGCGGCCCTCGTCATTATGAGCATGGGCGCCGCCAGCTTTGCTGTCGCAACATTGCTGCGCCGCGATTGGCGGGTGCTGATTGCGCCGATGATGTACCCCAACACCGGCAACATGGGACTGCCGGTGGTGCTGTACGCGTTCGGCAGCGCGGGCTTTGCCTACGGTATTACAGTGATGGTGACGG
The DNA here is from genome assembly GCF_000236625.2 of Halomonas sp. GFAJ-1. Classification (NCBI taxonomy): domain Bacteria; kingdom Pseudomonadati; phylum Pseudomonadota; class Gammaproteobacteria; order Oceanospirillales; family Halomonadaceae; genus Halomonas; species Halomonas sp. GFAJ-1. Next base: position 95,462 of record NZ_AHBC01000043.1, on the reverse strand, counting down.
TTTCACTGTTTCAGTTCACCTTGGGGGCCGTGCTAAGCAGCAGCGGTAGCCCAATCAAAACGCTGCTCAGGACCCCGACGGTGTATGCCATCGTCATTTCCATGGCGCTGCTGCTCACCGATACCTCACTCCCCTTGTGGATGGCCAACACGGTGGACCTTATGTCAGGCTTTACCGTGCCTCTGATGCTCATCACGCTTGGCGTATCGCTGGCCAGTATTCAGGTGAAAAGCCTGCGCTCTGGCGTTGGCTTTAGCCTAATCCGTATTCCGCTGGCAGCCGCCGCTGCTTGGTTCATTGCCGGTTGGCTAGGCCTGCCGCCACTGGCACAGAACATTTTAGTAGTGCAGATGTGTATGCCAGTGGCGGTCTTCAACTACCTGTTTGCCCAACGTGCCCAGCGCGAACCTGCCTATGTGGCAAGCCTCGTCTTCTGCTCAACGCTAATGGCGCTGTTCTACTTACCGGCATTGCTGGCGCTACTGATGTAGCGCCGGGAACCCCCGCCCGTTTAAGGCAGTCACTGCTAGACTACTACCCTGACTCCGCGCTAACCGAGGACAAACGATGCCCATGCACACCATGCCAACGCGACACCTCATATCCGCTCGACCGCAAACGACACCGCGCTGCTTGTTACGTGTACTGGCAGCACGTTGGGTAGCTCCCTCGCTGGCGGGTCTACTCTTCGCCAATGCTGCCCACGCGGAGGTGGTACACAGTGCGCTGGAAACCGATCACTTCGCGATCACCATCGAACGGGTGGCCGAGGGGCTTGAGAATCCCTGGGCGGTGGCGTTTCTTCCCGACGGTCGCTATCTAGTGAGTGAACGCAGCGGCGCGTTAAACCTTGTTCACGGCACTGGCGAATCGCAACGACTGGCAGGCATGCCAGACGTGAGTCAAAACGGCCAAGGGGGGCTGCTTGATGTAGTGCTCCACCCAGATTTTGGTGACGGGGAAAACGACTGGATTTACTTTACCTGGAGCAAACCCGATGGCAACGCTAGCCGCTCAGCACTGTCCCGAGTGAAGTGGCAAGGCGATACGCTTGGTGAAGTAGAGCACTTGTTTGAGCAAGATCGCGCTTCCTCACCCGGACGCCATTACGGCTCACGGTTGGCATGGCTAGAGGACGGCACCCTACTGATGAGCATTGGCGACCGCGGGACCACCTCGCGTGCCCAGCAGAGCGACGATCATGCAGGCACGACGCTACGGCTGACCGATACCGGCGGCGTACCCAGCGATAACCCCTTTGTTGATGACGACAGTACCTTGGATGAAATTTACACCCTGGGTAATCGCAATATTCAGGGCATGACGGTCTTGAGTAATGGGCAAGCCTGGGTCTCTGAACACGGACCTCGCACCGGCGATGAGCTGAATCTTATTGAGCCAGGCAATAATTACGGCTGGCCAAAAGTTAGCCAGGGTAATGATTACGCCACTAACCAGCCAATTGGCGTAGACTCTCTACCCGGCATGGTTGACCCGGTCTATGTATTTGAAGGTCGTTTTGCCCCCTCGGGCTTGGCCGAGGTCACCAGCGCTGCGTTTCATGCTTGGCAAGGGCATTTATTAGCTGGCGGGTTGGCCAGTAATACGCTGCTGCGCCTAGCGTTAGATGAGGGTCACGTGGTCGATGAAGAGCAAATTCTAAAGGGCGAGTTGGGCAGAATCCGCGATGTGCGCCAAGGGCCGGACGATGCCATTTACTTGCTTACCGATAGTAACCAAGGCAGTCTTTATCGCTTGCAGGCGGCGAACTAATCAACTGCTATGTTGCGCTTGGAAAAAGGGCAAGTGTTGTTTATGAGCCCTGTTTTATAACCACCTACACGAACACGGATGCTCGATGCGACTACGTAACTTGATTATCTTAACAGTGATTTTCCCGCTGTTTATCGTATTGGTGGTGTTTAGTCTTGTGGCTATTAAGTCCCTGGAAGATAACGTTCGCTCCAAGCTACAAACGGAAGTCGAAATTATAACCCGAGCGCTGAGTTCCTCATTGAGCTACGCCGTCGCCCGGGATAGCGGGACGCCATTGGAAGAGGCGCTGCAATCCGCCTTCTCTTTCCACCGCATCTACGGCGCTTACGTGTTTGATACCCAAGGTCGGGAGGTCTACGGACTTGGGCTGGGTAAAAACCTGTTTACTCCAGAAGAGATCCGCCAAGTTATCGAGCGAGACGATCTTTACAGTAACTATCGCCAGCATGAAGGGTGGAACTACTACTCCGCATTGACGCCACTACGCAACCAGGACGGCACGGTTCAAGGCGTGCTTCAGGTGAACCGACTCAATACGGGCATCGAGAATTACACCGGCTTTATTAGTATTGTTGCGGTACTGGTGTTTGTCATCGGCGCGGCGGGTATTGTTTTCAGTATTTGGTGGGGGTTTCGCCACTATATCGAGCGGCCACTCAACCGCCTGCTACACGTAATGCTATTAGTAGAAGGTGGCGACCGCAGCCAGCGTGCAACAGAGGATGGCCCATCGGAGTACCGCCGCTTAGCCTCCGGCCTTAACGGTATGTTAGACGCCATGGCAGAAAAAGACCGCGATATTGACGCCCGCCAACGGCGTGAGATTGAGCTGGAAAAACGCCTACGCAAATCTAAAAAGCTTGCCGAACTAGGCGTACTTGCTGCCGGGGTTGCCCATGAAATCGGCGCACCGCTCACCGTTATTAACGGTCAAGCTCAGCGCTTAGCGCGCCGGGATGTCATTGGCGATGACGAACGGGCAAAACTGGGACGCATACGTGGGGAAGTTGAACGGATTGTTGAAATTGTCCGCCAACTGATGGAGTTAGGCCGGCAACATAACGTAGAGAAAGGTAATCAAGCCCTCGATCAGCTTATTCTAAGCGCCAGCGAGTTAGTGGAAGAGGAGCTTGAGCCTAGAAATATTCGCTTAGACATTGATCTTCCTTCCCCTTCACCCCATTTATTGGTTAACGGGCAGCAAATTGTGCAGGTGTTAACCAATTTACTACGCAATGCCGCCCAAGCGCCTGACGTGAGCCGTATTCAGGTGCGTGCAGCACAGCATGGTGAGGAGTTAACGCTGTGGGTAGAAGACGACGGGCCGGGCATCCCCCCATCAGATCACCACAAAGTATTTGACCCTTTCTTCACCACTAAACCAGTGGGCCAAGGAAGCGGGTTGGGGCTTTCGATGGTGCATCGCATTATTAACGACCACGGCGGGACGATTGGTGTATTTAGCAGCGGCCTTGGTGGCGCTGGCTTTGAAATTACACTCCCCCTTAGTGAAACCGCATCCGCTTGAGGACAACGTTTGTGACCCATCAGGAACCCCTTTTACCTTTATTGGTGGTGGAGGATGACGCCGCTATACGTGAGTTATTAGAAGAAGAGCTCAACGACGCGGGCTACGAAACGCTAGGCGTTCCCAGTGCTGAAGACGCCCTGGCACTTCTTAGCCACACACCTGTGGCGATGATGATTACGGATGTACGCCTTCCTGGAATGACCGGCATCCAGCTTCTTCAGCAGCTGCGTAATAGCGGCAGCGAACTTGGCATTATCGTTATAACCGCATTTGGCACGATTGATCAGGCAGTAGAAGCACTTAAGCTGGGTGCAGATGATTTTCTTACCAAACCACTCGATCTAGACGCCATTCGCGAGGCCGTATTTCGTGTACTGGAGCGCCAGCGTTTGTCGCTTTACCATGAAGAGGCCGAGCTTAGCCATTTCCATGGCATTGTAGGCAAAAGCAATGTCATGCAGTCCCTGTTTCACGATGCCTCAAGGCTTGCCAAAAGCGATGCGCCCATTCTGATCCTGGGTGAAAGCGGTACCGGTAAAGAGCTACTTGCCCGCGCCATTCATCAAGAAAGCCCCCGCCACGATGCACCGTTTGTGCCGGTTAACTGCGCCAGCATTCCTGCAGACCTGATGGAAAGCGAGTTTTTTGGTCATGTTAAAGGGGCGTTTACCGGCGCTAACGAAGCCAAGAAAGGGCTTTTCCATAGCGCTCAAGGCGGCAGCCTGTTTCTAGATGAAATTGGTGAAATGCCCATTAACCTACAAGCCAAGTTACTGCGTGCATTACAGGAAAAAACCGTGCGCCCGGTGGGGGGCGAGCGCGAAGAAGCCGTAGATGTGCGCATTATTGCTGCCACGCACCGGAATCTTGAGAAGGAGATCGAGCAAGAGAATTTTCGCAGCGATTTATTCTACCGCCTAGAAACCTTTTCGTTACGCATTCCACCGCTACGAGAGCGTGGTAGCGACATCGAGCATCTGATTTTTGCACTAATTGACAAGCTAGCAGACGCTCAGGGCAAACACATTGAGCAGATCGAATCAGACGCACTTAATAGCCTGTTGAGCTATACCTACCCTGGAAATGTACGCGAGCTTGAAAATGCCATTATGCGTGCTGTCACGTTAAGCGAGGAAGGGGTTCTGCAGCACCAAGACCTACCCGAACGGCTACGTGAACAAACCAGCCAAGAAAGCGTGAGTGAAATGGCACCGACGGTAAGTGGTGAAGTGTTACCCGGCAACCACGTGCCAGCACCGACTCCCACACGCTGGCCCAGCCTGGAAGAGGTGGAGAAACGTTATATTCGAAAAGTGCTTGAAGCTACCGGCGGCAACAAACGTCGCACAGCTGAAGTACTGGGCATTGCTCGTCGAACACTCTACCGTCGCCTGGAAGATGACGGGGAATAGCCTTAATGCCCCTATCCAAAATGCCCCTATCCAACCTATGTCATAAGCAAGACGTCTTTAGCCAGAAAAATGTTATCCCGTAAACGACGATCGCCATAGCTAAGCCCCTGGGCGTCGCTATGGCGGAGTACATTCATCGTGTAGGAAACAAGTGTTCTACTACCCCTGTTACATAACCTTATAGGTCATCGCTTGGCGCTTCACCAGCGTCTTCATTAGACATGGGGCCCTGGCTCATTGGTTGCTCGGGCTCTGGCTGGGCTTCTTCGTTTGGAGGCGAGTCACCGCCACAGCCTGCAAGCCCTAGGGTACCGAGGGCTAACATTGCGCTAAGCAGTAAGGCGCTTATACGGCGACTCGGGTGGGTAGACATCATGTCGTGCTCCTTCCTTTGATTTGAGGGGGTGTGCTAACCGCCTTTTCAACATAGCGGCTTACTGGATCATTTACCAAATTCAACGTCTGTCCCTCAACACTAGTCACTTAATTACAGTTAGCAGGCAGAGCCCCGGCGAAATTGAATCACTAATGAGTGGCTATCACAGCGACAAAAAAACCCCCGCGGGCGCGAGGGAAAAGGATGATAAACCGTGTGGGGCAGCCGCAGGGAACAGACAGCTGTATCGGCTTATCATCGTAGGGAGCGGTAACAATTACTGGCCTTGAGTTAACTCATCGTCATCATCATCTGCACCGGGCATAGGTTCGGCGCCTTCACCAAAACCTGGCTCTTCGTCAGGATCAGTGGTATTCATACCTGGTTCTTCACCTGGCATAGGCTCTTGAGAAGAAGCTGCATTCTCGTCTAGGGCAGGATCATCCATCGTGGGGTCTTGCATGCCTGGATCATCTGTCATGGCAGGTTCATCACCCATGGCAGGTGCTTGACCATTTGTGGTTGCATCCTGCTCCATCGGCTCTGGCTGCTGCGCTGGTGGTAACTCATCATCGTTATTACCACAACCTGCAAGCGCCAAGGTGCTTACGGTAGCCGCCAACATGCAAAGCGTTAATACGCGTGGGCGCTTGATGGCCGATTTCGTTTGCTTATCCATAAGGCTTGCCTCCGTTAAAACTTATATAAATCGCTAATGCAGCGACTGCTTAATTCCACAAATAACACATATCTGCACATGTATTTATTTGCATGCATCGCCTATTGAGAGCTAAGGCAGCGTCCTACATTTTGCGTTAAACAATTAACATTTAAAGATTGCATTAAAACCTAAACACCACCCTTCATATAACATGCCAAAGAACATAAAAAAATAAAAAAATATTTAAAATCAATAATTTATAAAAATAAAAATAAAGAGACAACCTCATGATTTCACTACATGGCTGGGTTAATTTTGACACATGTAGCGTTTGTTGCCCGCCCGCCCTGGGCCTTTGTGACACATGCCCCTCACTTATGTATAATAATTGTTAATACATTTACACAGTTAACATTAACTTATTCTTATGAATCGACGCCTGTGACTGCTTTTAAAAGCAATTGGCGTAAGAGGGTTCATATCCATAAAAGGCATCACTGATGGAAGAGACACGCCCTGTCAAAATTCAAGTGCGCGGCTTGAGCAAAGTATTTGGCAAGCAGCCTCAAAAAGCATTGGAGCTACGTAATCAGGGGTTGAATCGCTCAGATATTCTTGAAAAAACCGGCCAGACCTTGGGCCTATCGAATATCTCCTTCGATGTCTTTGAAGGCGAGCTACTGGTTATCATGGGCTTGTCAGGCTCCGGCAAATCAACCTTAATCCGCTGCCTTAATCGCCTTATTGATACCACCGAAGGCGAGATCATTATTGACGGTGAAAACATTCCTGCGCTGGGGGAAAAAGCGCTGCTGGAGTGCCGCCGTCGCCACTTCTCTATGGTATTTCAGAACTTCGCGCTCTTTCCCCACCGTACCGTGCGGCAAAACGCCGAGTTTGGGCTTGAAATTCGCGGGGTAGATAAAGCAGAGCGTCAGAAAACTGCTCAGACCGCCCTTACCCAGGTGGGGCTTGATGGCTGGGAAGAAGCGTACCCTAATCAACTTTCTGGCGGCATGCAGCAGCGCGTTGGCCTTGCCCGAGCACTAGCGAACGACTCCAGCGTATTGTTGATGGATGAAGCATTTTCAGCACTTGACCCATTAATACGTAAAGACATGCAGCAAGAGCTTATTCAACTGCAGTCTAAAATGCAGAAAACCACGGTCTTCATCACCCACGACTTAGACGAAGCACTCAATATTGGCGACCGCATCGTGCTGTTGAAAGATGGTGAAATCGTCCAGATCGGCACCCCTGAAGAGATTTTAACGAAGCCTGCTGACGACTACGTTCGCCGCTTTATTGAAGGGGTCGACCGCTCAAGAATACTAACTGCTGAAAGCGCCATGCGACCGGTACGCACCACTGCCCGCGACAGCGATGGCCCACGAACCGCTCTACACCGAATGCGTGACCATAGTATTGATTCGATCTATGTCACCGACCGAGATCGACGCCTCATCGGTTTGCTGGAAGCCGAGATGGCCAGTAGTGCCATTGAGGCCAAATCAGAAACCATTACCCATCACCTGACACAGGATTTCCGAAAAGTGCTTCCTGATGAGCCGCTGCATAACCTATTTGCCATGTTCAACGACAAAAGTTTTCCTATTGCCGTCGTTGATGAGCAGCAGCGACTGCTTGGCGTGGTGGTGAAAGGAGCAGTTTTGGATGAACTCGCACGAGCAGGAGAGCAGTAATGGATATTCCACGCATTCCCTTAGGCGCTTGGATTGAGAACGGCCTCAACTGGCTAACCAGTGAGTACTCGCTCGTTACACGCGGCATTGCCCGATTTACCCAAACCGGTATTAATAGCCTCAACGATGGGCTCATGTGGCTGCCCGAGTGGGCATTAATGGCAATGATTGCGCTACTGTGCTGGAAAGTTGCTAGCCTCCGCCTAGCCATTGGCGCTGTTGCGGGCCTGGCCCTTATTTGGAATCTGGGGCTATGGGACCCCATGATTGAAACGCTCACCCTCGTGGTGATCGCCACGTTCGTTGCCGTACTCATCGCCCTTCCGGTAGGTATCGCGGCAGCTCTATCCGAGCGCCTATATCGGCTTATCATGCCGATGCTTGATTTCATGCAGACCATGCCTGCGTTTGTGTACTTAATTCCAGCGATTCCCTTTTTCGGTATTGGCTCGGTGTCGGCGATTTTTGCTACGGTTATCTTTTCTATGCCGCCCGCTATTCGCTTTACCACCCTGGGCATCCGCCAAGTACCGGTAGAACTTATTGAAGCCGCCGATGCTTACGGCGCCACACGGGGCCAGAAGCTTTTCAAAGTTCAGCTACCGCTCTCTTTACCGACGGTGATGGCCGGTATTAACCAAACCATTATGCTGGCTCTTTCTATGGTGGTTATCGCCGCGATGATCGGTGCCGATGGCTTAGGCAGCGAGGTATGGCGCGCCATCCAGCGCTTGCGCCCAGGTGATGGTTTTGAGGCTGGCATTGCGGTAGTGATACTCGCCATGTTGCTGGACCGCCTAACCCAATCACTGCGCAAAACCCGTCGTTAAAAGGCTAGCAATGGCGCGTTATGTAAAAGATGCAAGAACCATGGGGCTACAAGAGCCAAGCGGTTACAAAACCATTGGGCAACGTTACCCCTCCGTTTAACAAGAAGGAGTAAGAATATGAAAACTCGCACACTCAATCAGCGTGTCCGCCTAGCTTCACTGGCCCTTGTCGCCGGCACAGGGCTCGCTGCTGGCAGTATCGCCCAAGCAAACGGCACGATTAACCTTGCCTATGTCGAGTGGTCTTCCGAGGTCGCTTCTACAAACGTTATTGCAGCAGCGCTTGAACAGGCTGGCTTTGACGTTGAATTAACCTCGCTTTCCGCAGCGGCCATGTTCCAAGCGCTCTCTTCAGGCGATGCTGACGCCATTGTGGCTGCTTGGCTCCCCACAACCCACGCAGACTATATGGAACGCCTGGGTGGCAATGTCGAAGATCTGGGCATGAATCTCGACGGCACTAAGCTTGGCTTAGTAGTGCCTGCCTACACAGATGTAGACTCAATTGCTGATTTGAACGATAACGCCGACAGCTTTAACGGCGAGATCATCGGTATTGACCCCGGTGCAGGCTTGATGTCGCTCACCGAAGAGGTCGTGGATACCTATGACCTCGGGCTGAACCTGCGCAGTGGCAGCGGCGCCACAATGACAGCAGCGCTTTCCAGCGCTATCAACAATGAAGAAGACATTGTGGTCACCGGCTGGACGCCACACTGGATGTTTGCGCGCTTTGACCTTAAATACCTTGAAGATCCAGAAGGCGTTTATGGCGGTGCTGAGCAAATTCATACCGTAGTGCGCCAGGGGCTGAAAGACGATATGCCTGAGGCCTATGCCATCTTAGATGCTTTTGCATGGACGCCCGAGCAGATGGGCGAGGTCATGCTTATGAACCAAGAAGATGGTGCCGACCCCTATGAAAGCGCCCAGCAGTGGGTGGAGGATAACCAAGATGTTGTCGCACAGTGGTTGAACAACTAATATCGTCTTGGCTAAATCAAGTTTATTAGTAGAATGATAAATGAGCTGAAGCTGCACTTTGCTTCAGCTCATTTGTTGCATATGCTGCAAGCAACTGTTTTCAACCAACGATATAGCTTTAATTAGTGCGGTAAACCCATGCTAAACGGAGCCATATGAGGAGCATGCTGTGTTTAAGAACATTATGGTACCAGTCGACCTTGCTCACTTAGAGCTACTGGAGCCTGCCTTAAGCGTAGTGGCAGACCTTGCTAAACAGTATGATGCGCATATCACCTATGTCAGCGTCACAGCGAATACGCCCACAAGCATTGCCCGCACGCCTCAAGAGTACGAGCAAAAACTTGAGGCTTTTGCCCAAAAGCGACACCAAGTGCACGGTCAGCCGGTAAGCACCAAGGTTTACAGTTCGACAGACCCTGTTGCTAATGTGGATAAACAGCTCGTCGACGCTGTGAAAGAGATAGGCGCCGATCTGGTGATGATGGCAACGCATCTTCCTCGCCATTTGGACATTATTATGCCCTCCCATGGCGGGAAAGTAGCTACTCACACTGATGCGTCTGTTTTCCTGATTCGAGTGCACCAATAAGCGCGAACTGGTTTTTTTGAGCATTGAGCTTTGATGACACGCGTTTAACGACACGCACGTTAATAATGATGGGAGCAAATTTGTGGATAAAAAGCCGCAAAATCAACCACTTGAAGAGCCAGCCTCGGAGGGCATTCCTGCCCCTGAGGGCGCGGCGAATTTGATCGATACCGATTATGTTATTGGTCAAGACAATATAACCACCAGCACCATGGGCGTTAACCTTGACCTGCATGGCAAGGTATTCACCATTTCGTCCATTTTGGTGCTGCTGTTTGTAATATTAACGCTCGCTTTACAAGGTACGATTGCACCGATCTACGATGCTGTATTTGGCTTTTTGACGGGCAACCTGGCCTGGTTCTTTATTCTGGCCGCTAATGTATTCGTGATTCTCTGCCTTGGCTTGATCGTTTCACCACTGGGCAAAATCCGGATTGGTGGCGCGGATGCCAAACCTGATTTCACCTATACGGGTTGGTTTTCAATGCTGTTCGCTGCGGGCATGGGCATTGGCCTGATGTTCTTCGGCGTTAACGAGCCATTAGCCCACTTCAGTTCTTCGCTGGATGGTGGTAGCTGGGCACCGCTTGCAGGTGCTGAAGGCGATACTGCAGGTGCTGCCGCGCTGGGCATGGCCGCTACGATATTCCATTGGGGTTTACACCCTTGGGCCATTTACGCAGTCGTCGCCCTTTCCCTGGCGCTATTCTCGTTTAATAAGGGCCTTCCTCTCTCAATGCGCTCAGTCTTTTACCCAATACTGGGTGAGCGCGTATGGGGCTGGCCGGGTCACCTCATTGATATCCTGGCAGTGTTCGCCACGCTGTTTGGTTTGGCAACCTCGTTGGGGCTAGGGGCTACCCAGGCAGCCGCGGGCTTAAGCTACTTGTTTGGCGCACCTGAAACCGACATCACGATGATCCTATTAATCATCGGCATCACGATTATTGCTATCGGCTCCATTATGGCGGGTGTCGACAAGGGCGTGCAGTTGCTCTCGAAAATCAACATTGCGATGGCGGCACTGCTGCTGTTTTTTGTGATTGCCGTTGGTCCAACACTGCTAATTGCGACCGGCTTCTTTGAAAACCTGATCAACTATGCTGTACACCTGCCCGCACTTTCCAACCCATTTGGCCGCGAAGACGCGAACTTTAGCCAAGGCTGGACTGCATTCTATTGGGCGTGGTGGATTTCCTGGTCCCCGTACGTCGGTATGTTTATTGCCCGTGTTTCCCGTGGCCGCACCGTGCGCGAGTTCTTAATTTCGGTGTTACTGGTGCCTTCGTTGGTATCGGTATTGTGGATGACCACCTTTGGTGGCACTGCGATTGACCAATACGTGAGCCAGGGCATTGAAGCCGTGCGTGATGCAGGCGTCGATTTACAGCTGTTTATTATGCTCGAGCAGCTGCCGCTATCGCAGATCACCTCGTTTGTCGCGATCCTGTTAGTGGTGATTTTCTTTGTCACTTCGTCGGATTCTGGCTCGCTGGTTATCGACTCCATTACCGCCGGCGGTAAAGTAGATGCACCCAAACCGCAGCGGGTATTTTGGGCGATCATTGAAGGCGCTATCGCCATAGCGCTACTGCTTGGCGGTGGCTTAACTGCACTTCAAACAATGGCGGTCTCGACAGGCTTTCCGTTCACGATTATTTTGCTGGTGGCGTGCTATGCCATTATCAAAGGCTTAATGACTGAACCTAAAGCTGCCTAACAGCCGATTATTAGCACAGTAAAATAAGCGGGCAGCCCAAGGGCTGCCCGTTTTGCGTTACTAAGATAAGCATTAGCACCACAGCGTATTCAACGGCGTATCTGGGTCATAGCGATGAGCGATCTGTGCCTGAAATAGCTCTGCTGTCGCTAACGCATCCAACAAAGCATGATGGCCTTGATAAGCAGGCAGCCCATAGCGTGCGCGGCTAGCGTTCAAGCGAATAGAAACAGGCGGCTGGCCTATCCAGCGGCGAAAACGAGCCCATAGCGTTTGACGGTGCAGACGTGCCTCAAGCGACATGGTATCAATCATCGGAAACATCACGCCTTCACCGCGCCTATCTTTTACCGCTGCATCTAAAAATGGCCGCTCTATATTACGAAAGTGGACGACCACTAGCCGCCCTGCCAGCGTTTCTAACACTTCATTCAGCACCACGTCTAAATCAGGTGCATTAGCAATTTCTGAGTGCGTGATATGGTGATAAGCGATAGACGCCTCATCCAGAGGGCGGGGCGGCTTAACCACCCAGTAACGGCGCTCCGTTAACTTAATGCGGTTTAGCGTAAATGGCACAGCCCCTATGCTAATGATGCCATGGCGCCGCTCGTCTAGCCCTGTCGTTTCCATATCCAACGCCACCATCGGTACCTCTGCAATAGGCGTACCCGGATCGGGGAGTGACGTTTCAAAGAACCGCTTTAGCGCACTATCTTGCGATCGCAAGGCGCGCTCAGCCATGTAGCTAATCCAATCGGCTTGAACGACTTTTTGGCGTGGTCGAATTTCATACATATTATCGGCCCTGCCGCTGTGCAGGTACTGGATATCGAAACTTCAAAAACTTTTGTGCATTACTCAGTACCTGAAAAGCATCTTTAAGTGTGTGGCGTTCGCTGTCCTCGACATTTTCAGGCTCGATATTATTGTCTGGGGCGCGATCTTCCTGAAGATCAATCACCTGATGACGAATCCGTGACATACACAAAAACTCAAGGGCATAGCTGAGCTTATCACTGACCCCGGTGGCTAATAGCTGGGTATGGCTAATATCCTCCAAACGCTTAAACGAATTTTGCGCTTTAGAACCACAGGCTAGCGCATGCACCCGAACAAGATCGACCATAGGCGCGGTGCCACGTCGCTTCAAATTAATCGAGTTATTGTGTTTGCCATCTTTTTCCATCACGAAGGTACGGAAAAAGCCTAGCGGCGGCGTGCGATTGAGGGCATTACGGGCCATTGCCGCTAAAAAAAGCGGCGATTGGGGGGCCGTCTCAGCGATTAAGTCCTGTAGCGCCTCTACGAAGTGATCCTCTCCGTAGATACTATCTAAATCAAAGAAAATCGAGCTGTGCAGTAATTTTTCGGGAGTGGGGTTCGCCATCCACTCTTTAAAGTAGCTTTTCCATACGCTCAGTGGCTGACGCCATTGGCGGTTAGTCGCCATCACGTCGCCTTTACAGTAGGTATAACCACAGGCATCCAAGCCATCGCTCACAAACGCTGCCAATGCATGAAAGTATGCGTCATGTTCTGTTGGGTTAAAGTCATCGGATAAAATTAGCGCGTTATCTTGATCGGTCACGATACTTTGTTCGTTTCGTGCCATAGAGCCATTAACCATATAACAGTAAGGAACAGGTGGCGGCCCTAATGCCTCTTCCGCTAGCTCCAAAAGCCGTCGCGTAAAACTGCGCCCGATGGTTGAGAGAGCGCTGCCTACCATTTGTGAGTTAGCACCCTCTTGCACCATACGCACAAAAGCAGCACGTACATCCGGTAAAAGCTTGGCTAATCCTTGGGCGCTGGACTGGTTAAAAATGTTACTGACCAGATAAAGCCCACTGTGGGTTTCATAGCGAATAATATCGGAGAGATGCACCACGCCCACGGGGCGTTGACGATAAAGTACCGGCAAATGGTGCACGTTACTGCGTAGCATAGTCAGCATCGCTTCATAGATCGATGCATCCGACTGAATTGTAATAAGACGCTCAGAAACCACATCACCAATCGGCGTTTGCGGTGACAGACCTTCCGCAACAACGCGAGTGCGAAAGTCACTATCCGTGAGGATGCCGCACATCTGCCAGGTTTTGCCTTCGCTATCTTGAAAGCTATAGCGGGGATGACCGCTGCCTTCATCAATGACCAGAACAGCAGACGCTTGAGCAGCGCCTATTTGTTTGGCAGCTTCCTGCACACTTGTCGTTGACGGCACCATGACGGGATACCGGCTTACCAATTTTCGGATACGCGAAACCATCATGTCGTTAGATTTTTTTTGCTGTTCTGCCGCTGTCTCTAGACGTGGGCGCTCAAGCTCAACAAAGTCGGCAAAATTATCATCCTCCTCGCAGAGGCGTTTAAAAACGGCGCCGGAAATAAAATAAATGAGGGTGTCTTCAATGGCCGTGGCGGGCAAGCGAACTTTATGGTTTCGCAGTAAACTGAAGTGGCCAAAAATATCCCCTTCACCTAAGCGGTTATATAGCTCTCCCTGGCGACGGTACACCTCCACCGCACCGCTGCGAATATAGCAAAGCTCAGTCAGCGATTGATCAAGCTTCAGAATCTCGCTGCCGGTTTTGAAGTAACGAACCTCCACTTCTGCGGCAATACTATCAAGCAGCTTATCGGATAGGCCGTCAAAGGGCGGGAACTGCCCCATATGCTGACGTATTTCTAACAGTTCAACCTCCATGCAGCCTCCTACCCCTATTTGGGCACCATTAAACATTAACCTTGGCCGTATACAGCACCTATGTATGCTTTAAGTCTGGCGGGGCTAGGTGCCAGCGTAAACCCTAAGGTACAAAAAAAGCCCGGCGCTGATGCGCCGGGCTTAGGGTGACACTGAGAATGTAAAAAACAGATACTTCGCTGGTTAAGTAAAATCTGTCACTATCTCTCAATATCGATCGTTACGTTGGTACGAAAACAGTTTGAAGTAATCGCTGCGATTAAGACTGACCGGCCATTTCTTGAACGCGCTGCATCATTTCTGGATCTTGTTGGATAGACTGACCAATGGCGTTGAAGGTATCCACATCCAAGCCGCTGTCTTCAACAATCTCGATCATACGATCATTGGCTTCGGCACGAACTTCCTGTTGTTGAGCTTCACCTTCTGCTTCCTGCAGACGCTGTGTGTACTCTTGCGAGATCACGGCGATTTCTTGAGAAGCATCGGCGAACTGCTGTAGCTGCTGATCAGAAAAGTCCTGAGCTGGGGCTTGCTGGGTAGCCATCGGATCTTGCGCTGGATCTTGGGTTTGCTGGGCGTGAGCAGTACCTGCCAGAAGACCAGTCGCGAGAAGAGCAGCAGAAAACAGAGCAGTTATACGTTGCATAGTTAAGAAACCTCATTGGCGCATTATGAATGTGCCCAGTGTGACGCGCTGCTTGTGCGCAGGTTCAACTTTTTATGTAATTTTAAGTAACAAAAAGAATTTTAAAGTAATAAAACCACCCGTAATTGGGAGCACACCGAGGTCTTATGTTCGATTCTTTAAAAAAATTAAACAGTCTGCATCTGCCTACCCTGGGGCTAGCCGCTATGCCAGTTGTCTTCGTTTTGCTATGGAGCACAGGCTTTATTGGCGCCAAATTTGGCCTGCCCTATGCCGAACCTTTCACTTTCCTGTTTATTCGTTTCGTCCTGACCCTGTTTCTGCTCATCCCTCTTATTAGCTTAATGCGTATTTCTTGGCCTTCTTCACCCAGGTTATGGGTACATATAGGGGTTTCTGGTTTACTGGTGCACGCTACCTATTTAGGCGGTGTGTTTTACGGTATTTACCTGGGTATGCCCGCCGGACTCGCAGCGCTTTTGGTCGGCTTACAGCCTCTACTCACCGCCGCCTGTGCAGGGCCGCTGCTTGGTGAACGTTTAAGCACCCGGCAATGGGTGGGGCTTTTGTTAGGGTTATTAGGGATTAGCTTGGTACTGGGCAGTAAACTGGAGCTTGGCAGTTCGTTATTCGAGGGGTTTGGCCTTGGCGCGCTTTTAAGCGTTATCGCAGCATTGCTGGGCATATCACTTGGCACTCTTTATCAAAAACGCTACTGCACCAGTATGCCGCTACTGTCTGGGGCGGTGGTTCAGTACATGGCTGCTGGCGTTCTGTTGGGCATCGGGGCACTGGTGTTTGAAACCCGAGAAGTACACTGGAGCCCAACGTTTATTCTTACGCTTGGCTGGCTGGTGCTGATCCTCTCAATTGCCGCTATCCTGTTATTGATGGCCTTGATAAAAAAAGGGGAAGCCTCGCGGGTAGCGAGTCTTTTTTATCTGGTACCGCCAGTTACAGCGTTACAAGCGTGGTGGCTATTTGACGAACGCCTGCCACTGCTTGGATTAATAGGGATGCTTGTCGCCATTGCAGGGGTGATTTTGGCAGTGCGGCCAGGCACAAAATAACCAATGAAAATAGTTAAAAAAATTCCAGGGTTTGGATAACGATGACAGTACAACCTCACTGCGCCAGAGTGAATGGTGTCTGCAACCGCTGCGACACCGACGTTCCTTTTGCCTTCACCATGGCATTTCAGCCCATTGTGGATGTGGAAAAACGCCGCATCATTTATTACGAAGCGCTAGTGCGTGGCATCAGCGGCGAGTCGGCCTTTTCGATTCTTGAACAAGTTACCGATGAATTGATGTATCGCTTCGACCAAGCATGCCGTGTTAAAGCTATAGAGCTTGCCAGTGAACTTGGTATGCAGGAGCGGCTATCGATTAACTTTCTACCCAATGCTGTTTATGAGCCGGAGGCCTGTATCCAGGCAACGCTTGAGACGTCAGAGCGGGTAGGTTGGCCCATCGAACGGCTTAACTTTGAGATTACTGAAACAGAGCGAGTGGTTGACCGTGCGCATATGCGCTCGATCATCGAGAGCTACCGCCGCATGGGGTTCACCACGTCGCTGGATGACTTTGGCAACGGCTACGCCAACCTTGACCTACTCACGGATCTTCGCCCTGATACGCTTAAAATCGACCGCGAACTGGTCATGGGCTGCGACTCTAGCCAGCGGCGTCAGGCTATTTTGAAAAGTTTGGTTTCTCTGGCGGATACGCTGGACGTCCACCTAGTGGCCGAAGGCATCGAGACCCGTGAAGAGTCGCGCTGTTTGTTGGCATTAGGGATACCGGTGCAGCAAGGCTATTATTTTGCTCGCCCTCAGATTGAGCAGTTACCTAGAGTGGGCGACGAAAAGTACGATTAAAGCCGCTCCAGATAGCTTGTACCACCCAGATTGCGCATTTGCTGGCGTATCCACTGGCTGCGGCGCTCTACCTGCGCATCGGGCCGCGATGCGCTGCGAGTGCGCGGACTGGGAAGAATCGCAGCTAAAAGGCTTGCCTGTCGCTCGGTTAAAGCGCTACCTGAGGCGCCAAAGTAGTGGTCAGCCGCTGCTTCCAGCCCAAACACCCCGGTGTCCCATTCGGCGACGTTAAGATACACCTCGAGTATGCGCTGCTTACTCCACAGTGTTTCAATCAGCAGTGTGAACCACACCTCCAGCCCTTTTCGTACCCAGCTGCGGCCGCTCCACAAAAACACATTTTTAGCGGTTTGCTGGCTTAACGTACTAGCGCCGCGCAGCCGCGCGCCATCACGACTCGCCTGCCAAGCGCGGCGCAGTTCAACAATATCGAACCCCCGATGAACGGGAAAACGCTGATCCTCAGCCGCAATCACGGCAAGCTTGGCATTGTTGGACAGGTTATCCCAACTGCGCCATTGGCGGTTTATTGTGATCGGTTCGCTGGTTATCCAACTTTGTACTTTACGCTCCACCATCACCATAGAGCCCGGGGGCGGCACAAAGCGAAACAGTAGAACGAGAGCAATGGAAAGCACCACAAACGCAAGCGCGCCACGCCAAACAAGACGCCATAAATGGCGAAGAAAACGGCGCAGCGCGCGATTGAGCATTTCGGTATCCTTAGCGCTTCATGAGATGTTCGGCATGATAACGCATATGATCCTCAATGAACGAGGCGATAAAGAAGTAGCTGTGATCGTAACCAGGCTGGCGACGCAGCGTAAGCGGGTGATCATGCTCTTCACAAACGGCCTCTAAACGCTCGGGCATCAACTGCTCTTCTAAGAATTGGTCGGCTTCACCCTGGTCGATAAACAGCCGTTGTCGGGAAGCACCGTTTGCCACCAGCTCGCAGGCGTCATACTGGCGCCAGCGAGACGAATCATCGCCCAGATAACTGGTAAACGCATTTTGCCCCCAGGGGCAGTTCATGGGGTTAACGACGGGGGCAAACGCAGACACCGAGCGGAACCTGCCCGGGTGGCGCAGCGCGAGAATCAACGCCCCGTGCCCTCCCATGGAGTGACCGCTGATGGATTCGCGCCCATTAACCGGGAAGTGCTGGCGCACTACCGAAGGCAGCTCCTCCACCACATAGTCATACATGCGGTAGTTAGATTTCCACGGTGCCTGGGTAGCGTTAACATAAAAACCAGCGCCAGAGCCCAGGTCATAGCTCTCATGCTCCCCGGGCAAGTCGGTGCCCCGCGGGCTGGTATCGGGGCAAACAATCGCCACACCCAACTCTGCGGCAATGCGGTGGGCGCCTGCCTTTTGCATAAAGTTTTCGTCATTGCAGGTCAGACCCGACAACCACCATAACAGCGGTACCCGCTCGTTTTCTGCCTGGGGCGGCAGGTACACCGCAAACACCATGTCGCAGTCCAGCGCCCGGGAGTAGTGACGGTAACGCTTATGCCAACCACCAAAGCTGCGGTTGGCCGACACCAGTTCTAACGTTTCGCTCATGCTCATGGGCAGCCTCCTTGAGAAGATGAAAGCGCGGCTGGGCTTCCCTGCCGCGCTCTTTTAGCCGATTACCACTGATACTCAGTACCGATAATACTCAGTAATGCAGGACGGTACGAATGCTCTTGCCTTGGTGCAGTAGATCAAACGCTTCGTTAATCTTCTCAAACGGCATATCGTGGGTAATAAAATCGTCGATATTGAGTTCGCCACTCATATAGCGATCAACGTAGCCAGGTAGCTCGCTGCGGCCTTTTACCCCGCCAAAGGCGGATCCTTTCCACACACGCCCGGTGACCAGCTGAAACGGGCGGGTGGATATCTCTTCACCTGCACCTGCTACGCCAATAACAATCGACTCACCCCAGCCTTTATGGCAGCACTCAAGGGCTGAACGCATCACGTTGACGTTGCCAATGCACTCAAAGGAGTAGTCAACGCCACCGTCGGTCATATCAACAATTACCTGCTGAATCGGGTCGCTGAAATCCTTCGGGTTAACAAAATCGGTAGCCCCAAACTGCTTGGCCAGCTCGAATTTATCAGGGTTAACATCGATAGCAATAATCTTCGATGCCTTAGCCATCACTGCGCCTTGAATGACCGCTAGACCAATGGCACCCAAGCCAAACACAGCAATGGTGGAGCCTGGCTCAACCTTGGCAGTGTTAAGCACCGCGCCGATGCCGGTAGTCACACCGCAGCCTAGCAGGCAAATCTTATCCATCGGTGCTTCTTTCGATACGACCGCAAGGGAAACCTCCGGCAGCACGGTGTACTCACTGAAGGTGGACGTTCCCATGTAGTGGTGGAGCATTTTACCGTCCAGCGAAAAACGCGACGTACCGTCGGGCATTACGCCCTTGCCCTGAGTCGCGCGTACGCTGCCACACAGGTTGGTTTTGCCTGACAAACAGAATTTACACTTGCCACACTCAGCGGTGTAGAGCGGGATGACATGATCACCTGGCTTAACGCTGGTGACACCTTCACCCACTTCTTGCACAACACCCGCGCCCTCATGGCCCAGCACTGCCGGGAAGTTACCTTCAGGGTCAGCGCCTGAAAGCGTATAGGCGTCTGTATGGCAAACACTGGTAGCCGCCATTCTGACAAGCACTTCACCCGCTTTCGGACCTTCCACGTCAATT
The DNA here is from genome assembly GCF_000236625.2 of Halomonas sp. GFAJ-1. Taxonomy (NCBI): domain Bacteria; kingdom Pseudomonadati; phylum Pseudomonadota; class Gammaproteobacteria; order Oceanospirillales; family Halomonadaceae; genus Halomonas; species Halomonas sp. GFAJ-1. The sequence goes on along the minus strand of NZ_AHBC01000043.1, from coordinate 75,913 downwards.
TCGACCAGCTCCAGCGGTTTACCCGCTTCTAATGCAACGGCGGCACGTGATTTCATCGTGTGATCTCCTAAACAGTCTTCACAAAAGGCGAATGTTCGGTTTGGTTAAAACGTCAGTGATTGCAGTGTAGGTCAGCTAGTCGGCTTGGATAAGGCGGGATACACTCATAAGATTATTGCCACTGAGCAACAATCACTCTTTATCAGGAGCGCCTATGCAGCGCTGGGACCGCATTGAAGCGTTTGTAGAAGTGGTGAGGCTCGGCACATTTTCAGCCGCCGCCCGCCACTTAAAGGTATCCACCTCGCATATCAGCCGCTTAGTCAGCCAACTTGAAAACCAGCTGGGTGTGCAGCTTTTATATCGCACCACGCGGCAAATTCGCTTAACCGATGCTGGCGCACTCTACGTAGAGCACTGCCGCCACTTATTTGATGGCCTGCGGGATGCCGAACAAGCTATTAATGAGTTACAGGCAAGACCCCGAGGGCTATTGAAACTGACCTCCGCCACCACGTTTGGCGAGCGCTACATTGCGCCACTGGTCAATGATTTCCAAAGCCTGCACCCTCAGCTAGATGTACACATGCACTTCACCAATCGCCCTGTGGAGCTGATTGAAGAGGGCTACGATATCGCCATTCGCATGGGCGTACTCAAAGACTCAAGCTTAATTGCGCGCAGGCTATGCGAGCGGCGGGAGTATATCGTGGGGTCACGTGCCTATTTTCGCCAGGCGCCACGGCCGCACACGCTTTCAGAGCTTAGCCAGCACCGCTGCTTGATTGGCTCGCGGCCCAACTGGCTATTCGAGGTTAATGGACAGCGTCGCGAGGTGCGGGTGGAAGGCTGCTGGAGCGGCAATTCAGGGCCAGCGCTACTTGATGCTGCGCTAAAGGGGCTAGGGCTTGCCCAACTGCCCGATTACTACGTCATGCCCCACTTGGCTAGCGGCGAGCTAATGTCCGTTTTAGAGCCTTTCCAGCACAACGATACGGCAGTGTGGGCGGTGTACCCTCGCCACCGCCACCTATCGCCCAAAATCCGCCAGCTTGTTGATTATTTGGTGGAAAATATCAATACCACACTGCCCATTAACCCGCTGATTTAACACTCAATGGCATTGACGGCTAAGCCGCCCTTGGAGGTCTCTTTATACTTATCCTGCATGTCGCGGCCAGTATCACGCATGGTGCGTATGACTTTATCCAGCGAGACAAAATGGTCGCCGTCGCCATGCATCGCCATCCGCGCTGCGTTAATTGCTTTTACTGAGGCAATCGCATTACGTTCAATACAGGGCACCTGCACCAGCCCCGCGACCGGGTCACAGGTAAGACCGAGGTTATGTTCAAGGCCAATTTCTGCTGCATTTTCCACCTGCTTCGCAGAGCCTCCCAACACCTCTGCCAACCCTGCCGCCGCCATAGCACAGGCGGAGCCTACTTCCCCTTGGCAGCCAACTTCAGCGCCAGAAATTGAGGCGTTTTTCTTACATAAAATACCGATCGCCCCGGCGGCCAGTAAAAAGTCCACAACGTCCCCGTCGCAGGCGTCTGGTTCAAATTTACGGTAATAAGCCAACACCGCAGGCACAATGCCCGCCGCGCCGTTAGTGGGGGCGGTAACCATACGCCGCCCGGCGGCATTCTCTTCGTTGACGGCAAGGGCAAAGAGATTGACCCAATCCATAACGGTAAAGCTAGATACGATTAGCCGCTGGTGAGCGGGTGGCGAGAGTAGCTGCTGGTGCAGCGACTGAGCGCGTCGCCTGACGTTAAGCCCACCCGGCAGGCATCCTGATGCCTTTAGGCCGTTATCAATACTGTCGCTCATGGCCTGCCAAATCGTCAGTAGTGTTTGGCGAATCTCCTCTTCACTGCGCCAGACTTTCTCGTTTTCCAGCATCAGCTCGCTGATTCGAAGTTGATGTGTTTCGCACAGTTCAAGCAGTTCGTTGCCGGTCTCAAACGGGTAAGGCAATCTTGTTGTGTCTTCTTCAAACCCGCCTTTATCGGCGCTTGCCTGATCAATAAAGAAGCCTCCCCCAAGGGAGTAGTAGGTATTGGTAGCAATGATGTTTTCATCCTGATAAGCCGTCAGCACCATGGCATTAGGGTGAAATGCTAAGCAGGTCTCTTCCCACTCAATATCACGCTGGCGGTCAAACCCCAGTGCTTGTCCACCAGGCAGACGTAACAGTTCGCCTTGGTCAAGCGCGTTCAACCTTGGCTCGATAGTATCGGGGTCTATCGTCTCAGGCGCTTCGCCCAGTAGCCCCATAACGACTGCTCGGTCAGTGCCGTGCCCCACGCCCGTCGACGCTAGTGAACCATGCAGCCTTACCACAAGACGGTTGAGTGACTGTTCCCCTAACGAGCGCGCAAACGCACCGGCGGCGCGCATCGGCCCCACCGTATGGGAGCTGGAAGGCCCGACACCAATTCTGAATAGATCAAACACACTAATAGCCATGCCTATGAAACCTCACAATATTGTTATTCCCTGCCTAGCTAACACTTTGTAGGCTTAGTGCCCAAACGTCGAATTAATAACCACAATATCGACGTGCGAACATATAAGTGTGACGATATAATGAACATTCACACATGCATGTATTTATGCCCGATTAACGATGCCGCCTACACATAAAGGATGTTGGTATGCCTTCTCCCCCTGCCTGGCCGATAGGCTTCCAAACTATCCTAGTGCGCGCAGTGCTATACGTCTTATTTATTGGCGCCATTGCCCAGGGAGCTTATCTTGAAGCACTTTATCTTCCTTCTGTGCGCTTTTCAGAGCTAGGGTTTACGGAGATTACCCAATCCTTGGTATTGGCAACGTGTTGCGCAATGCTGATTTATGTTCGCCATGTTCTCAAGGTCTGGCCTACCGTTACACTGCTATTACTGGCCTTTGTTGCGGCCTCATTAGTACGTGAACAGGATTATTTTCTAGATAACTATGTTGCTCGTCACACCTGGAAGGTACTGGTTGCGCTCATTGTTGTTCCTTCCATTACCTGGGTCATTATCCACTGGCGTCGCTTTTTAGAAGAGTTTACTTACTATAGCAACACCTTCGCCTTCGGCTTGTTCACCGCAGGCTTACTGACTACCTACATATTTTCACGCCTTTATGGTCGGCAAGATTTTTGGCGCGCGGTACTTGAAGAGAGCTACGTAGGGACATTTAAAAGCGCCGCTGAAGAAGTCGTTGAGCTACTCGGGTATAGCCTAATACTATTCGCCACGCTTGAGTTACTCCTCCTCGCCCTACGTATTCATAAAGCACGCCGCACCACTCGCTAGCCCTGTCGCCAACCGCACTAACCGCCGCCTTCGCTCTTCTCACCTGCTTTGTGAAGGCGGTATTTCATTTTTTATATGTCGCTATGCGTAAAGCCATTTGCGCGATTCACTGCTTCAACGTAGTGTCGCGCGCTAGGCCTTCTGGGCTCTTTTGCTAAAAAAACCCACACTGACGACATAAATCATATGACAACTCCACAAAATCGTGAAGAAAACCTAAAAAGAGGAGCGTTTACGCGCTTTCTCGATAGCGTTGAGTGGCTTGGCAATCTACTGCCCCACCCCGTCACCCTGTTTGCCATTCTCTGTGTATTAGTCGTCGTCGCCAGCGGCATTGCTAGCGCGCTAGGGGTTTCTGTGGCCGACCCACGGCCAGCTAATGAGGGAGAGTGGATAGCGGTTAACTCACTGCTAAATGCGGAGGGCCTGCGCCGCTTAGTGACCGAAATGGTTACCAACTTCACCAGCTTTGCACCATTAGGCACCGTGCTAGTGGCCATGTTAGGTGTTGGCGTAGCGGAACATTCAGGTCTCCTGTCGGCCAGCATGCGCGCTCTGGTGCTTAATCGCTCGCCGCGCATTGTGACTTACGCCGTGGTATTTGCGGGCATTATGTCTAACATGGCGGCTGAGCTTGGCTATGTAGTACTTATCCCCTTGGCCGCGATGATCTTTCACTCGCTAGGGCGTCACCCCTTAGCAGGCCTTGCCGCCGCCTTCTGCGGCGTGTCCGGTGGCTACAGCGCTAACCTGCTGATTGGTACTGTTGACCCGCTGCTTTCGGGCATCACCCAGGAGGCCGCGCGCCTTCTCGACCCCGCCTATGTAGTCGGCGCTGAGGCCAACTGGTTCTTTATGTTTGCTAGCACCTTCTTCGTTACCTTGATAGGCGGCTTAGTCACCGAGCGGGTTGTGGAGCCTAAACTGGGTAAATTTGATGCTACTTACGCCGATAGCGATATCGACCAGCAGCGTATGGAAGGCCTAACCAGCACCGAAAAGCGCGCGCTGAAAGGCACTGGCCTAGCTACCTTGGCGCTCATTGCTCTCGTCGCAATTATGGTGGTACCTGAGAACGGTATTTTGCGTAACCCTGAAACCGGCTTAATTAGCGGCTCACCGTTCTTACGCGGCATCGTCGTCATCGTTGCAGTCTCCTTTACAGTATTAGGTTTCACCTATGGCCGCTTAGCAAACACCATGCAAAATGACCGCGACGTGGTCGACGCCATGGCAAAGAGCATGAGCAGCCTAGGCCTCTATATCGTACTGGTGTTCTTTGCGGCTCAGTTTGTGGCGCTGTTTAACTGGAGTAATTTCGGCACGGTAACCGCTGTTGCCGGGGCAGACTTGCTGCAGTCACTAGGATTAAGCGGCCCTGGCCTGTTTGCGCTGTTTATTATCATGTGCGCCTTCGTTAACTTGTCGCTTGGCAGCGCGTCAGCCCAGTGGGCAGTAACGGCACCGATCTTTGTACCCATGCTAATGCTGATGGGGTACGCACCAGAGGTTATCCAAGCGGCTTACCGTATTGGCGATTCGGTGACTAACCTGATCACACCAATGATGAGCTATTTTGGGCTGATTCTTGCCGTGGCGACACGCTACAGAAAGGATATGGGCATAGGTACACTGGTCGCTATTATGCTGCCTTATACGCTGTTTATGCTGGTTGGCTGGACGATACTGTTCTTTATCTGGGTATTTGTCTTCGGCCTGCCGGTTGGCCCTGGCTCTGCCACTTACTACACGTTGTAGGCTCTCTACACGCAGTAAGTGCCTGCAGGGTACAACGCAAAAAAGCCCGCCGTTCTTTGAACGGCGGGCTTTTGGATCTTAGCGGCGACTACTTTCTATTCACCACTTACCACTTACGATTCAGCTTACTGCTTATGCCTACTCGTCGAGGAACGAACGCAACGGCTCAGAGCGGCTAGGATGACGCAACTTACGCAGCGCCTTCGCTTCAATCTGGCGGATCCGCTCGCGGGTAACGTCAAACTGTTTACCCACCTCTTCCAGCGTATGGTCGGTATTCATATCGATACCAAAACGCATGCGCAGCACCTTCGCTTCCCGGGCGGTCAAACCGCCAAGCACGTTACGCGTGGCTTCGATCAAGCCTTCACCGGTGGCCATATCGATTGGCAACAGCATAGTGCCATCTTCAATAAAGTCGCCCAGGTGCGAGTCGTCGTCATCACCAATGGGCGTCTCCATGGAGATCGGCTCTTTGGCGATTTTGAGCACTTTACGCACTTTGTCTTCCGGCATCTCCAGGCGTTCGCCCAGCTCTTCCGGGGTCGGCTCGCGGCCCATTTCCTGCAGCATTTGGCGCGATACGCGATTGAGTTTGTTGATCGTCTCAATCATGTGCACCGGAATACGGATGGTGCGCGCCTGATCCGCAATAGAGCGGGTGATCGCCTGGCGAATCCACCACGTGGCATAGGTCGAGAACTTGTAACCGCGACGGTATTCAAACTTGTCCACCGCCTTCATCAAACCGATGTTACCTTCCTGGATAAGATCCAAGAACTGCAGGCCACGGTTGGTGTACTTCTTAGCAATCGAGATAACCAAGCGCAGGTTCGCCTCAACCATCTCTTTCTTGGCGCGGCGTGCTTTAGCCTCACCAATGGACAGCTTACGGTTAACCTCTTTAAGGTCAGCCACGGTGAGTTGCACCATGTCTTCCTCAAAGGCGATTTTACGCTGAGAGCGGGCGATATCAGCACGCAGCGGCTCTAGGCGGTCGGCATACTTGGGCTGCGCTTCCTGGAAAGCGTCTAACCACTTCGGGTCAGATTCACTACCGGGGAAAGACTTGATAAATGTCTTACGCGGCACCTTCGCTTTCTTAACACACAGCTGCATGACCGCTTTTTCTTGGGCACGCACCTGCTCGACACTGATTCGCACCTGACCCACTAAGCGCTCGAAATGTTTCGGCACTAACTTGATGGGCGAGAAAAGAACCGCCAGACGAGTCTGCTCCGCCTTCAACTCGGCGCTGCCTCGGCCGTACTTAGCAAATGCGGCCTCAACCAAAGCGTTCTGCTCACGAATCTGCTCAAAGCGCGCACGCGCCTCTTCAGGATCCGGGCCGCCTTCGCTAGCGGTGGAGTCTTCGTCCTCGTCGTCGCCGTCATTATCAACGTCGTCGTCAATTTCGGGCTCAGGCTCTGGCTCAGGCACTTCTGCTTCTGCTACCCCAGGAATACCTTCATCGGGATCGATGAAGCCAGAAAACAGGTCCGACAAACGCCCCGGCGCTTCTTCATCCTGGGTGGCATCGTAAGCGTCAAGAATAGACGCGACGGCACCCGGCAAATAGGCCAGAGACGACATTACCTCACGGGTACCCTCTTCAATCCGTTTGGCGATTTCAATCTCGCCTTCACGGGTTAAAAGCTCAACCGTACCCATCTCGCGCATGTACATACGCACGGGATCGGTGGTGCGACCGACGTCGCTTTCCACGGCGGCGAGTGCCGCAACGGCCTCTTCCGCAGCGGACTCGTCCGTGGAGTGATCCGACATCATCAAAGTGTCTTCATCTGGCGCTTCTTCAGCGACACTAATACCCATGTCGTTGATCATGCCAATGATGTCTTCCACTTGATCCGGGTCGGCGATATCCTCGGGTAGATGGTCGTTGACCTCGGCATAGGTCAGGTAGCCCTGTTCCTTGCCGCGCGCGATCAACTCCTTCAGACGCGACTGCTGCTGCGCATTTCCAGCCATAGAAACCCTATCTCGACGAAGAAGAATGAAACACCTGGGAGCGCTGAATCGATTAAACTCAACAAGCCGAACAGTATAGCGTAAATAGCTGGTTTTTTTCCAGCGGAACGTATTTGCGCGGTCTTTCAGGTGTGTTAGGTTATTCGGTTAGGCCAGTGTTTGGCGACTGACCTTTATGTGGTGCCAAAGCAGAGAAATTCAACCCCACTGCCTTAAACACCGCTTAATGACGCTGGGCAAGCTCCATTACCAAACTGGCTAAACGCTGCCGCTGAGCCTTATCGAGCTTTTGCCCTGAGCGCTCTAGATTAAGCAACGCGTCATACTCATCCTGAGGTGAACGCTTGCGCTGTCTATCCAACAGATGCTCAACCAGCCCTTCAAGTTCCGCTTCCCGCGTCGCTTTCGGTATAAGCAGCTCACGTTTCGCTAGCGTTGCTAGCATTTGCCCCTCATGACTTCCCTGAAAATGTGCCAACACCACTTGAGGGCTGCGGTAACGCCCGGCACGCAGTAGCGCGATCAGTTCACGACACAGCGGCGTTTCGTCACTCTCAGGCAGCCAATCCAGTGTATCCGGCAGGGCTGACACCAGCGTTGGCTCATGCAGCAACAGCTGGACAATACGCGCCACCGTGGAAAGCACCTGTGCTGAATGCTGGCTACGTGCACTGACCGTGGGACGACCAGACGCTGCGCGGCCGGTAGAAACTGGCACCTCCGGCATCGGCACTTCTGCGACTGCCTCTACCGGCTCCCAATCTGCTGGCGCTTTTCGCGCAGCCGCTGCACTCACTCGCTTTTCAAGCAGCACATGAAGCTGCGCCTGGGCCAAACCACTGCGCTTTGCCAGCGCCTCAAACAGCAGCGACTTGAGCATGCCCTCGGGCACTTTGCTCAACGCCTCAAGCACCTGGCTGGCAAACCGCTCACGCCCTTCCACCGTATTGAGATCACGCCCTTGGGCGGCTTGCTCAAACAGAAACTCCGAGAGGGGCATCGCACAGGTGACGCGATTTTGAAATGCCTCACTCCCCTCACGACGAACCAGCGTATCTGGATCATCGCCTTCCGGTAAAAACAGAAACCGTGCTTCGCGGCCGTCAATCATTAGCGGCAACGCTGTTTCAAGGGCGCGGCTAGCGGCTTGGCGCCCAGCGCGATCCCCGTCGAAGCAGAACACCACCCGACTAACCACGCGAAACAGGCGGCTAAGGTGATCTTCCGTAGTAGCTGTTCCCAGCGTGGCCACAGCATTGTTTATACCGTATTGAGCCAAAGCCACGACGTCCATGTAGCCCTCGACAATCACCAACTGCTCAAGCTTGCTGGAGGATTGACGCGCTTCATACAAGCCGTAAAGCTCTCGCCCCTTATGAAAGACAGGGGTTTCTGGCGAGTTTAGGTACTTCGGCTGCTCATCGCCCATTACCCGACCACCAAAGGCGATCGTTCGACCACGCAGGTCGCGGATCGGAAACATCACCCGGTCACGAAAGCGGTCATAGGTGCGCCCGGTATCCTCACGATGAATCAGCAGGCCATACTCCACCTGCACCGACTCACCAATACCTTTAGCGCTCAAGTGTTGCTTTAACGCCTCCCAGCCCCCAGGCGCATAGCCAATGCCATAAGTGCTGACTACCTCCGGCGATAAACCGCGACCCTGTAAATAGCGCTGGGCGCTCTGCCCTTCCTGCATTTTTAACCGCTCGCGGTAAAAGCTAGCGGCTACTTCCAGCAGGTTAACCCCCTCTTTACGCTTTTTTTCACGCTGCTGGGCGCGGGGGTCGTCAGCGCCTTCCCGAGGCACTTCGATACCCAACCTGCCAGCCAACTGCTCGACCGCCTCTGGAAACGGCAGCTTGTCGTACTCCATTAAAAAGCGTAGCGCATTACCGTGGGCGCCACAGCCAAAGCAGTGATAAAACTGCTTGTCGGCACTTACGGTAAATGACGGTGTTTTTTCCTGGTGAAAGGGGCATAGACCAGCGTAGTTTCGGCCAGCTTTCTTAAGCTGCACGCGCTCACCAACCACCTCAACCACATCTACGCGGCCAAGCAAGTCGTCAATGAAACGCTGTGGAATCTGGCCAGCCATGAACTGCGGGCATCCTCGCGCGAAGCGCTTGCGGGCGGGTTTAACGTCATCAGGCAGCGCGCCTGATCACCTTAAACAACGCAATACAGAGTAAAGATCACTACCAGCAATGAAAAACAAACGGCCACCTAGTGGCGGCCGCTTGGCATCCCTCTTGAGATAACCCGCTAACAACGCTGGCTATCCCCAGGTACGGATCAATAGAGCCGTTCGAAACGCTTTTGCTCACGCTGGATCTTCTTAGCGTGACGTTTTACGGCAGCTGCCGCTTTGCGCTTACGCTCAGCAGTCGGCTTCTCGTAGTGCTCGCGACGGCGTACTTCAGAGAGAACACCGGCTTTTTCGCAAGAACGCTTGAAGCGACGCAGGGCGACGTCAAACGGCTCGTTATCACGTACTTTTACAGAAGGCATTAAGCACTCACCTACCTTAAGGAGTCTTGATTTCGGATAGTACGCATACTGCAAAATGCGGTATGCGACCCAGTTTTATAGCGCACAGTAGTCTAGTCGTGGTTGACGATCTTTGCAAATGCTAGACTAAGCCGTTTAGCGATTACTTACGCCTTTTCCAACCATCTTATTTCTGACTATCTCAACGGGTTCCATTGTTATGCGCGTACTGGGCATTGAAACGTCTTGCGACGAAACAGGCGTCGCGATCTATGACGCCGCGCAAACGGGCGGCAGCGGTTTGTTGGCCGACGTGCTTTACAGCCAAATTGCGATGCATGCGGAGTACGGTGGCGTCGTCCCCGAGCTTGCCTCCCGCGACCATACACGCAAGCTTCTGCCACTCATTGAGCAGGTACTCCACGACGCTAAGCTCACGCGACAAGACCTCGATGGCATTGCCTATACCGCAGGCCCGGGCTTGGTAGGCGCCCTGATGGTTGGCGCCAGCACCGCCCACGGCATGGCACGAGCGCTAGACATCCCCGTACTGGGGGTTCATCACATGGAAGGCCATCTGCTGGCACCCATGCTTGAGGATGACGCGCCCGATTTTCCATTCGTGGCACTGCTCGTTTCGGGCGGGCATACGCAACTTGTTGAAGTACAGGGCTTAGGCCGCTATCAACTACTGGGCGAGTCCGTGGACGATGCCGCAGGTGAAGCGTTTGATAAAGCCGCCAAAATGCTGGGTCTTGCTTACCCCGGCGGCCCACTAATTGCCAAGCTGGCTGAGCAGGGCGACCCCAAGCGGTTTCGCTTCCCCCGCCCGATGACCGACCGTCCCGGCTTGGACTTCAGCTTTTCTGGCTTAAAAACCCACACCCTCACCGCCATTCGTCAATTAGAAGCAGCCGGCGAGTTAGATAGCCAAGCACGGGCTGATGTGGCGCGGGCGTTCGAAGAAGCCGTGGTAGATACCTTGGTGATTAAATGCCGCCGTGCGCTAGATCAAACAGGCTTAAAGCGCATCGTCATGGCGGGAGGCGTAAGCGCCAATACACGGCTGCGCGAACGATTGGCACTGGAAACTGAGAAACGCAACGCCTGCGCTTACTACCCACGAGGGCGCTTCTGTACCGATAATGGCGCTATGATTGCCTATGTAGGCGCTCAGCGCTTAGCCGCAGGCGAACAAGACACAAACGGGGTAATGCAAGCAACCCCCCGCTGGCCGCTAGATGCATTACTTCCCCCTTCCCCTAACCGCGCAGGTTAGGCTCTTCACCCTGGCGCAAACGGCGAATATTTAACCAGTGGCGGGCCAACACCAACAGGCTGAACCCGCCCACTACGCTCACATATTCTGGGGCTAACCAGTAACAGGCTATAGGAGCGACCAGTGCGCTAACTACCGATGCCGCCGCGGCGGTGCGTAGCCGCCATGCTAATAGCGCCCAACACACCGCACTTAATAACGCCACACTGGGCACTAGCACCAGCAATACACCGAAAGCACTCGCTACCGCTTTACCACCACGAAACTTATGCCATAGCGGGTAGCTATGGCCTAAAAGCACCGCTAACCCCACCGCCCCTTGCAGCCAAATAGGCAGCGCAAGAAGCTTGGCAGCCAATACTGCGGGCACCGCTTTCAGTGCGTCCAGCAGCAGCGTTGCCGCCGCTAGGCGGGGCCCATAAAGGCGTAGCACGTTTGAAAAACCAGGGTTACATGAGCCATGAAACCTTGGGTCTGCCACCTGTGCGAGGCGACAAACGCTAAGCGCTGCCAACCAGCTGCCGCTTAGATAGCCCAGTACTATCAAGATCATGGCCGGCTCGCATTCGTTATGGTGGCCTTTAGATTGACAACGTTAGTTCTGATGACATCCGTGAGTCGCATTAGCTCTGTTCACCTTGTCCATCGCCTTACTGTCGTTTAGCGCCGACCTCAAGTACAATCGCTCGCTTGTTGCCGCTAGGGGAATGCCCGTGGATCATATTTTGATCGAAGGACTCACCGTAGACACCGTCATCGGTGTGTACGACTGGGAGCGCACGATAACGCAATCGCTGAGCTTGGATTTATCGCTAGCAACGGATATTCGACCTGCAGCGGCCACAGACGATTTACGTTTAACGCTCGATTATGCCGCTATTTGTCAACGAATCCAGCAATTCGCCAATGAGCACCAGTTCGCCCTGGTGGAAACGTTTGCTGAGCGTCTCGCGGCGTGTTTACGCAGCGAATTTTCGATTAGCTGGTTACGGCTCACCCTACGCAAACCAGGAGCCGTCCCCCAAGCTTCCAGCGTAGGACTTGAAATTACCCGCGGCAAATTACCGGAGGCCATCGAGGCTACGCATTCATGAGCTTGGTGACCGTCAGTTTAGGCAGCAATATTCACCCCGACAAACATATTCGACTGTGCCTGGATGCGCTTGAGGATACCTTTGGCGACCTGCAAATATCCCGTATATTTGAAAGCGAACCGGTAGGTTTTAAAGATAGCCGCAATTTTTACAACGCCGTGGTTGCCTTCCATAGCAACTGGCCAGCGGGTGAGCTACAGGCCTGGGCCAAACAGCTTGAAATCGCTCACGGGCGCACGCCAGAAATGACAAAATGCAGCCCCAGAGCCCTGGATATAGACCTGCTGACAGTGGGTGACGCCAACGGCATTGTGGACGGCATTCCCCTGCCCCGCGCGGAAATCACCCACAACGCTTTTGTGCTACAACCGCTGGCCGAGCTTCTACCCGCCCAGCGCCACCCTGCCTGCTTAACCCCTTACGCCACCCTGTGGCAGCGCTTCAAGCTGGGCAACCAGCGCTTATGGGCAGTGGATTTTCAGTGGCGTGGCCGCTGGGTTTCCCAGGCAGATCCTCAACTCCGAGCAGCTCAAGCAAGATAATAGCCTAAGCAAGGGCCTTGGCGACCGCCTGTTGGCGCCGTGCCCGCAGCGCCTCACCCAGCGCACCGCCACGCAAGCCTTCGCTCACCAGCGCTTGAGGATCAACCGCCTTAGCTCCCTGCCAAGCGTTACGCAACGGCGCTTCAAGCTCGCTATTAATCCGGCAGATAAGCTGTAGCTGCGCCTTAACCTGCTCGGGCTTTCGCCACCCATCTAAACGTTCCAACCAATGCAGCACGCCCTCGTCAGTTAGCGGTGCCGCCATCAGGTTAAAGCTAAGCGCCACATGGCGAGCAAGCTGGGCCACGGCGTTAGGCAAGCGTAGGCGCTGAGCAAGTGCATCGCGTTGTGGGTCAACCAGCACCGAGACAAGCAGCGCATAGCGCCAATGGGCTAATGGCACGTGTGTCTGCTCTGGCGCGTGCATCAGTCGCGTTAAACCTGCCGACAGGTGGTCGTTTAATTCTGGCCACCAAACGGACAGTGCGCCACAGCGTTGTAGCGTTGTGAAATAGATATCAGGGCTTGGTTCAGCCAGTGCTTTTTCGGTTTCGACCCATACCCGCTCTGCTGCTAGGTGTTCAAGTTCACCGCTATGGCTCACCTGCTGCATTAAATCGAGTGTTTCAGCGGCGATGGTGAACCCCAGGTTGGCATAGCGCGCCAGAAAGCGAGCGGTACGCAGCACCCGCAACGGGTCTTCGCTAAACGCAGGGGAAACATGGCGTAGCAAACGATTTTCAATATCTTGCTGGCCATGAAATGGGTCAGTGAGTTCTCCGTCGGCACGCTGGGCAATGGCATTGATCGTTAAATCCCGCCGCAGTAGGTCCTCTTCTAGGGTGACATCTGGACTCGCGTGCACCTCAAAACCACCGTAGCCATGCCCTGACTTGCGCTCGGTGCGGGCTAATGCATACTCCTCAGATGTCTCTGGGTGCAGGAATACGGGAAAATCACGACCGACAGGCTTGAACCCTCGCTTACGCATCATGTCTGGCGTCGCACCGACCACCACCCAATCGTTATCGTAAACCGGCCAACCCAGAAGTTCATCCCGCACGGCGCCCCCTACCCGATGCACCTCAAGCCCTTTTACTTTAGGGTCTTGCTTAAACACGTTAACGGCCCCTCCGTTGCAGGCTTGGCACGCTGGTACGCTCACCGGTGTCTAGGTTAAGCGCGGTGAGTGAACCGCCCCAGACACAGCCCGTATCGATGGCGCTAGCGTTAACCTTTGAACCCGGCGTTCGGCCTTCTAACGCCGCCCAATGCCCAAACAGCAGTTGAAGCGCGTCGCCTCTTGGGTACTGAAACCAGGGATAAAACCCTTCTGGAGCGCTATCCAGCCCCTCTTTTGCAGCAAAGTCCAGCCGCCCCTGATCATCAATAAAGCGCATGCGCGTTAACACATTGACGATGCAGCGTAGGCGGTCAACACCTTCTAGTGCGTTATCGAAACGGTCTGGCTGATTGCCAAACAGCTGGGTTAAGAAATCCCCAGAGCGCTCGCCCGTCAGCGCTGCTTGCACCTCTTGGCTGAGCGAAAGCGTTTGCTGGGCACTCCAGGTGGGTAAAACGCCGGCATGTGTCATCAGCGTATTGCCGTTCTGGATAGCCAGAGGCTGGCTTTGCAGCCAATCCAGTAGCGCTTCGCGGTCTGGCGCGGTGAGAATATCGCTTAGGGTGTCGTGTTTTTTTAGCGTGCCGCCCCCGCGGGCCACCACCAACAGATGGAAATCGTGGTTACCCAGTACGCACCTACTGCCCAGCGCTTTTGCCTCGCGGAGACAAGCAAGTGAGCCAGGACCTCGGTTGATTAAATCACCTACCAGCCAGAGCGCATCCTTGACTGGATTAAAGTTTAGTTGCTCAAGCAGGCTGACGAACTCGGCATGGCAGCCGTGTAGATCGCCAATCACATAAGTACTCACAGGCGACGTCCCTTAGCAGATAATCAATGCAGCTGACGCGGTACCGCTAGCCGAAAAGGCGCAATAGACACATCAAAAGCACGCTGTGTGTAGGTATCAAGCAGCGTGTAGGCACCTTCCATCACTCCGACAGGAGACTGCAAGATCACCCGACTGGTATAGCGAAAGCGCTGACCTGGGCCAATCAGCGGCTGCTGCCCTACCACGCCCTTACCGCGCACTTCCTGGCTATCGCCATTGCCTTGGGTAATTTTCCAATAGCGCGCCATTAGCTGAACACTGTGGGGGCTTTGGTTATGCACCGTCACGGTGTAGCTGAACACATAGCGCGATTCGGCATCGCTTGATTCGCCAGAACAGTATTCAGGGGTTACGCTGACCTCAATGTCTAGGCCGCTCACATCTCTCCCTCCTCTTGACCGCTGGCTTCATCAGCAGCCACTTGGTTAGCGATGGCGACATACTCCGCCACGCTCAACGTCTGCGGGCGACGGGCAGGATCGATCCCCAACACCTCTAAGGTCGCAGCGCTCACTCGGCCTTTCAAGTTATTGCGCAGCGTTTTACGCCGCTGACCAAAAGCGAGCTTGACCAGCTCGAACAGCAGCGCCGGGTCATCGGCGGTATGGGGCAAACGATCGTGAGGCGTTAGCCTAACAATGGCTGAGTCTACTTTCGGGCGGGGTACGAAGGCTTCCGGAGGCACGATAAACAGCTGATCCACGTGACAGTAATATTGAGCCATCACTGATAGGCGCCCCCAGTCAGTGCTACCCGGCTCAGCCGCCAAGCGCTCAACCACCTCTTTTTGCAGCATAAAATGCATATCGGCAATGGCAGTGCCCATGGTTAACAGATGCACAATCAAGGGGGTCGAGATGTTATAGGGTAGGTTGCCCACTACCCGCAGTGCAGGACCATCCCCTTTAAGCGCGGCAAAATCAAACTTCAGCGCGTCGCCTTCGTGGATGACAAAATCTGGGTAGTTGAAGAACTGCACTCGCAGGCCAGGGATCAAATCGCGGTCTAACTCAACGACCTCCAGCTTGCCGGTCGCCTCCAGCAGCGGTGCGGTAAGCGCCCCTTGGCCAGGGCCAATTTCAACAAGACGATCGCCTTCACGAGGCCCAATCGAGCGGATGATACGCGAGATAATGCCAAGATCGCGAAGAAAGTTCTGGCCAAAGCGTTTACGAGCGCGGTGCTGCTGGGGCACGTGAGACATCTAACAGTGATCCTTGGAAGTATAGTTCGTGAAGCTGCTGTAATAGGGCTGGGCGTATGGGCTTAGTGAACACGCAAGCGGCATGGCTAACGTTATTAAGTCGCCAACTGGCGCTGGTCAGCAAGACGTCGCGCCAGCGTTAGCGCAACCGCAAGGCTACTGGGGTCGGCAACGCCACGTCCGGCAAGATCAAGCGCCGTGCCATGGTCAACCGATGTGCGTACCAACGGCAGCCCAAGGGTAATATTGGCAGCCTGCCCAAAGCCTGCGTATTTTAGCACTGCAAGCCCCTGGTCATGATACATTGCCAATACCGCGTCTACGCCTGCTAAATGCCGGGGCGTAAAGAGCGTATCAGCGGGAAGAGGGCCTTGTATGTCCAAGCCTTCTGCGCGCAGCGCATCAAGCGCGGGCGTGATGATTTCAAGTTCTTCGCGGCCTAGGTGGCCATCCTCCCCGGCATGGGGGTTTAAACCACATACCGCAATACGCGGGGTCGCGATCCCAAACTGACCCTTAAGGTCTTTCGCCAGCAGGCGGCTGATACGTAACACCCGTTCATAGGTAATCGCATCCGCCACGTCACGCAACGGCAAGTGCGTAGTAACCAGCGCTACCCGCAGGTCGCCACTGCCTTGCCAACTCTCGGCCTTGGTATGCAGGGCGGCATCGGTCGCCAGCAGCATCACCACTTCATTCACGCCGCAGGCATCCCGCAACCACTCGGTGTGGCCAGTGAAGTTTTCAAAGCCCCCTTCAATAATCACCCCTTTATGCAGCGGCGCGGTAACCATCGCAGCCGCTCGGCCTTGCTGGCAAGCATCGACCGCGGCCTGGAGGGTATTAAGCACGTAGCGTGCATTGGCAGGGTTGAGCGCACCCGGGCTAGCAGGCGCTTCCAACCAAACCGGCATCACCGCCAAGCGTCCCGCTGATGAGGCAACGCCCTGCTCTGGCACGGCCTCAATAACTTCAACCTCGAGTGCTAGCATAGCTGCCCGTTGGCGCAGCATGTCGGGATCGCCCACGGCAAGTGTACCTTCCGGCAACCGCCCTTGGGCCGCCAGCATAAGCGTTAGCTCCGGGCCAATCCCTGCTGGCTCCCCGGTGGTAATGAGAAGGGGCAAGCTTGGTTGGCCTGGGCCTGTTTGACTAAGCATTAAAGACGGATATCCACAAAGGCCTGCTCACGAATCTCACGCTGCCAGGCTTGCAGCTCTTCATTTGCCCGCCGCTGAAAAATCGCTTGGCGAACCTGCTCGCGGCGACTCTCTTCGGTAACATCTTGGCGACGACGCTCCAGCACCTCAATAACGTGGTAGCCAAACTGTGAGCGCACCGGTTGAGAGGTTTGATTAGCGCCAAGCGAGCCCATTGCTTCTTCAAAGGCAGGTACCGTTTGGCCTGGGCGCACCCAGCCCAGCTCCCCGCCGTTCATAGCACTGCCACGGTCGTCGCTAAACTCTCGGGCGACCGCGGCAAAGTCTTCACCTTGCTGCAGACGCTGGCGCGCTTGCTCTGCCCTGGCGCGTGCTTGATTTTCATCACGGTTGGGCGTCAGTTCAACTAGCACATGGCGAGCTCGTGTCTCTTCGATAAAGGATTGCCCCTGCTGCGTGTCCTGCTGCTGGCTTATAAAACGCTCAACCTCGCGGTCACTTACAGAAACACGCTGGCTAATACGGCGCTGCTGAATTTGGCGCATGAGCATTTCACGACGAACCTCCTCACGCACATCGGCGAGGCTCATACCATCGGCTTCCACGGCGTCGGCAAACTCGTCCAGCGTCATGTCGTTGGACTCTGCAATCGTGCGCAGCTGTCGATTTAGCTCAGTATCATCAACGCTCAAATTAGCCTGGCGCGCCATCTGAAGCTGAATTTCATCCATCACCATACGTTCAAGCACCTGCTGCGCCAGCTGAGAGCGTGGCGGCAAACTACCGCCTTGGGCCTCGGCCTGCTGCTCAACCTGGTTGATGCGGTCGTTAAGTTCGCTGCGCATAATGACGCCATCGTTCACCACGGCAACAACGTTATCCAACATTTGCCGCTGCGTGGACTCAAAATTCTGCGCATGCAGGGTGAGTGGCACAAGCGCTGCGCTGGCCCCGAGGCAGAGTGCCATCATGCTACCCGCAGAGAGCAGTTTTGCCCGTTTTGTTACCACACGGGTTAGCAGGGTGTTTCTGATCGTCATAAAAAGTCTCTTTCACTCGCCAATTAAGGAGGTCGTTAAAGGGGTGTTGGGCGATAGCCAGGGATCGCCCGTTCAAAGTAGCTGTCGGCATCCTGCCCAACGCCACCCAAGCCACGGAACACAAAGCGTAAAAACAGTCCGCGGTCATTGAAATCATCACTCACTCGGGCGGTGTCGTTATCGTCCACCCACTCACGCCACACTAGCTGCACACCATAGCAGCAGTCATTCCACTGCAGCCCCGCTAACTGCTCCAGTGAGCGATCATTAGTCTGATCGTGAAGGTAGCGGCCTATCAAATCAATCCGAGGGCTGGCTTTCCAGGCAAACGAGAGATCCCACTCTTCGCGGTTAAAGTTTCGAAAGCCATCATCCCCGGGAACAACGCCAGGATCGAACCCTTCGATCTCCCAACGGTAGCCAAGGTTCACTATATGCCCCTGCGGATGGCGATAGCGTAGGTCCACACTAGAGCGTTCGGTCTGCTCGCGGTGGTCATCGTAGAGCCATTCGTAGCCGGTGCTCCAGCGGTCATTAATCTGCCAGTCCAGCCGGGTAACCAGCGGTGAGCGGTCTCGGGTGGCCTGGTAACGACGCTGGGGATTGACGCCTGGGTCTTCCTCGGGCCGCGCTGGCAGCGTATCGGGGTCACCCTCGCTATCAATGCGACGTTCAGAAAAATAGAGGCTCTGACCGATGCCAAAGGTCAGCCGATCACGCCCTGTACTGTCTTCAAGCAAACGTGACTGCACGCCAACAGAGACACGGTTAAGATCCCCGACCCGGTCGGTTCCCGAAAAGCGATGTGGCGACCAGAGTTGCTCCCAAGAAAATACCCGCTCTCGGCTATCAAAATCGGGCAGTTGGGTTTGGTTTGTGCGCGGCACGTAGGCGTAGTTCAGGCGCGGCTCCAGCGTTTGGCGATAGTCGCGCCCGCCCAATTCAAGCTCGCGGTCGAAGACTAACCCGCTATCGATGGAGGTAATCGCAATACTACGGCTTGGCGAGGTCTCGCGGTCAGTAACACGCTGACCATAGTCAAGCTCGTAAGCGGTTTGCCATAGCTCGGTGCGCGGTTCGATATACCCCCAGGCCTGCTCTGCCCGCCAGCCAAATGCAGGCGACAAATGCAGACGCGTGCCGGTGGCCGCTTCACGCTCAGGCACTTGCCGCTCATCGACATCCCGCCAGAAATAGGTGGCGTTAGAGCGCCACTGGCTATAGAAGCCGCTGCCAAACTGCCACTCGGCATTGGCCGTTAAGCTAGGCAGCCGATAAAAAGGTTTATCGGTATCGCTCAACGGATCCTCTAAACGCTGGAACCCCTGGGCACGGGCATCCAGCTGCCAGCGCTCGCCGCGGTAATCGACCTGGGCCAGCCGCTCCATACTCACCCGCTCACTATTGCCAAACTCGCCGCCAAAGTCGTCAAAGTAGCGGCCATCGCTGGCGGCGCCATAACGTAAATTGTAGTCGCTGCGCTCATTAATCAGGCCGGTATGGTAGGCGTCAATATACCAGCGATCTTCGCCCTCAAAGCGGTTGCTACCGGTACTGCTTCCCCCATCGTTATTTAAAAAGCCGCCTTCGACAATACCCTGGCTTTCGGCAAACAAATAACGATATTCACCGTTGAGCAGTAAGCCTTGATCCGACATCCAGCGCGGGGTGATGGTGGCATCGTGGTTGGGTGCAATGTTCCAGTAAAACGGCTGGGTATAGTCAAAGCCGTCACTAGAGAAGCCCACGGAAGGTGAAAGCAACCCCGTATGGCGCCGGTCATCAATGGGGAAGCGCAGCCAAGGCCAATAGAATACCGGCACGTCTTTTATTTCTAAACGGGCATGGCGTGCGGTGCCGAAGCCCTCGGCCTGATCCAGCTTGATATCACTTCCCACTAACTGCCAGCTATTGGCACCCGGGTCGCAGGCGGTGAAGGTAGCATTGCGCAAGCGATACTGCTCTTCACCGGTTTGCTCAAGCTGGCTGGCTTGACCGCGCAAGTGCTGCTCATAAAGAACATAGTGACTGTTGCTTAACGAAGCGCGATCTTCATTAAGCATTAGTGTAGCTTGGTCGCCGCGCAACAGTGCTTGGCCGTCGCGCAGGGCTAAGTTGCCCTGAACCTCGACCTGCTGGCGGTCAGCAGGTAAATAAACCTGTTCCGCGGTCAGCTCCGTATTGCCCCGCCGCAATACCACATCGCCCCGCAGAAGCGCTTCGCCGTCTGCAGCATAATCCACCTCTTGGGTTTCAACCGACAGTGTTTCGGGGTTCTGTTCCGCTGGCAAGCGGTAGCCGGGCATTACATAACGCCCACGACACACTTGTAGAGACGCCTCATCCTGCCCATAGGGCTGCCAATCAAGCACCTCAGCAGGCAGCGGTTGGCCTTGGGCCACCGCTGAAAAGGAGGCGCCCGCGAGCAAACTGCCCAACAGCGTGTGCGCGACCGGAGCGGTGCGCGAAAATCGCTTGCCCATGTTCGTTATCCTTGGCATCCAGAATCGGTATTATACAGGCAGCATGATGCCCGACCAGCAAGGAGCTTGCATGTCCTCTTCCAGGATCGACGCCCTCACCCGATGGGCAGCTAACCAAAACGGCCTAGATGTGGCCGCTATTACCATGACACCCGCAGGGGGCGACGCCAGTTTCCGGCGCTATTTTCGGCTAACCCTGCCAGACGGCACCACCCAAGTAGTGATGGACGCACCACCCGCTCAAGAAGACTCTGCCCCTTTTGTAGCAATAGGCCAACGCTGGCATGCCGCTGGGCTGCCCGTGCCTGCTATTCACGCAGCAAATTTAGATAGCGGCTTTTTACTGCTAGATGACCTGGGTAATACGCCGCTGCAAGACTTTTTCACCGATGAGCAGAGCACTCAGCAAAGCCACCTCCAAGCGCTAGATCTAATTGCCCAGCTGCAAAATCGTGCCAACCCACAGGCACTACCCGCCTATGACGCGGCATTACTCGGGCGTGAACTCGACCTCTTTCCCGAGTGGTGCCTGGGCAAGTGGCTTGGGCTAGCTATCCCTGAGAGTTGGAAAGCGCTACATGCAGCGTTAATTGAGCAGGCCCTTGCGCAACCCGTGGTTTGCGTACACCGCGACTTTGATGCAATGAATATTATGGTGCTGAATCAGCAGCTTTATATAATCGACTTTCAAGACGCCGTCGCCGGCCCCATCAGCTACGACGTTATCTCCCTGCTTCGAGGACGCTACTGCCGCTTCTCTAACGAACAGTTTAACCAGTTCGCACGGCGTTTCTACGAAGATGCGCGCAAAGACGGGCGACTATCCCGCCAAACCAGTGAGTCAATGTTTCTCACCCAATGCCACGCCATGGCCGCTCAGCGCTCGTTAAAGGTACTGGGGATTTTCTGCAGGCTGACGCTGCGTGACCAAAAACAGGGTTATTTAGCCCGTCTGCCCCACTTTTTGAATCACCTGGAGGATAGCTTAGCGGCACTTAACCAACATGACGACTTTAGCCAGTGGGTAAGCGCAACGCTTCGCCCAGCGATTATTCAACGTCTAGCGGAAAGCGCTACATGAAAGCGATGATTCTCGCCGCCGGGCTAGGGAAACGGATGCGCCCGCTAACCGACCACTGCCCCAAACCGTTGCTACCTGTGGCGGGCAAACCGTTAATCATTTATCACCTTGAGCGGTTACAGCAAGCCGGGGTTGAAGAAGTAGTGATTAACGTTAGCTACCGGGCTGAGCAAATCATGGCAGCATTAGGCGACGGCTCAGCGTATCAGCTGCGCATCCACTGGAGCCGTGAAACCACCCCGCTAGAAACCGGTGGAGGCATACAAAAAGCGCTGCCGTTACTTGGCGACGCGCCTTTTATGCTCATTAATGGCGACGTCTGGTGTAGCTATTTACCCACTGAAATAGCGCTTAAAAAAGGGGATCTCGCACATTTAGTGTTAGTTGATAACCCTGACCACCACTTAACGGGCGACTTTGCCCTGAATCACGGCCGCGTTACGGCTGACGGTTCGCCGCACTTAACCTTCGCCGGCATTAGCCTGCTGCATCCTGCGCTACTGGAAAGCGAGCCGCCGGGGGCGTTTGCCCTGGCGCCGCTGCTCAAGCAAGCGATGAATGATAACCGAGTAAGCGGCGAGCACTTTACAGGCCACTGGGTGGACGTGGGCACCCCGGAACGATTAACCGCCCTTGAGCACCACCTGATGCAGCCTAGGGAGCGATGAGGCAGTGCGCTACCCGATAGAAATGTTATGCTGCGCGACTTACCTTTCGTCGCCAAGATGAGGAGAGCAACGTGAAAGCACGGGTAAAATGGACGGATGGCCGCCAGTTTGTCGCGGAATCGGGTAGTGGGCACAGCGTTGTCATCGATGGTCCACCTAATCACGGTGGCCGAAATACAGGCCCGCGCCCCATGGAAATGCTGTTGATGGGTATGGGTAGCTGCACGGCGTTCGATGTCCTGAATATCCTCGACAAAGCCCGGGCGGATGTCACCGACTGTGTTGCCGAGCTTGAGGCAGAGCGTGCCGACGACGTGCCCTCCGTGTTCACAAAGATTCACGTTCACTTTTTAGTGACCGGGCGCAGCTTGAAAGAGAAGCAGGTACAGCGTGCCGTTGAGCTTTCCGCTGAAAAATATTGCAGTGCTTCGATTATGCTCGTGAAAGGGGGTGTTGAGATTACCCACTCGTTTGAGATCATCGAAGCTTGAGCTGCCTAGGGGTTAGCCCAGCCCGTGTGAGCCACACCATCGTTCTTAGCGGGCACCTGAAAAGGCCCCTACCAGACACGCTAGCGGCAAAAAAAATTGCCCGTCTGGATGCATACCACGCCATGGGCGGGCATAATACGCCCGCTTGTTTATATCCCTACTGCGTAGCACGTGCTTGCAAGCGCCACCTGACAAGCGCGGTGACAAGTATTTATCGGTTCCGGCGCTGGCTCGTCGGGGTGTCTTCATCTGCCATAGGGAGGTTCGGACGTGTCAGATAATCTCCGACTCCACGGGTTTAACAACCTGACCAGCTCGCTGAGCTTTAATATTTACGACATCTGTTACGCCAAAACCGAAGAGCAGCGTGCGGCTTATATCGACTATATCGATGAGCTTTACAACGCCGAACGTTTGACGCAGATCCTTAAAGACGTCACGAATATCATCGGCGCCCACGTGCTGAATATTTCGCGTCAAGACTATGAGCCGCACGGGGCTAGCGTCACCATCCTAATCGCTGAACACGAACTGGATGAGCCAAGCCTTGAACACACGGAGCCAGGCCCCGGCCCGCTACCCGAAACGGTCGTCGCCCACCTGGATAAAAGCCACGTAACGGTGCATAGCTACCCTGAGTCTCACCCGGACAACGGCATTAGCACCTTCCGCTTGGATATCGATGTCTCTACCTGTGGACATATCAGTCCTCTTAAAGCGCTGAACTATCTGATCCACAGCTTTGATTCCGATATCGTGACCATGGATTATCGCGTACGTGGTTTCACCCGCGATGTGGATGGTAAGAAGCTGTTTATTGATCACGACATTACCTCAATCCAAGACTACTTGGCAGAAGATACCAAGCAGGCTTATCAGATGATCGACGTGAACGTGTATCAAGAAAACATGTTCCACACCAAGATGCTGCTGAAGGATTTCGAACTGGACAACTACCTGTTCGGCACCTCGCGCCGGGACATTACCTTTGAAGAAGCGCGGGATATCGAAAGCCGCTTGCGCAAAGAGATGCTTGAGATTTTTTACTCGCGTAATCTCGATTAAGCATTTTGTTCAATCAGCACGCCACGCTCTCAAACGCTTAAATACCGAAAAGCCGTCCCACGACTCATCGTGGGACGGCTTTTTTACGCTGGGTATACGTCAATAAAGGCTCGACTCGCCTTCTGGGCGCGTTTTAAACCGTCGGTGAAGCCATAGATACTGTTCAGGATGCTTACGAATAGCCCGCTCGATAAATTCATTTACCCGGGTTGCGTCTGCCACCTCGTCCCCACTCGGAAAATCATCAAACGCGGGCAGGCACTCAATGGTATAGGTGCGATTATCCGGGTTGCGGTGGAACATCAGTGGCACCACGGGCGCGCCTGTCATACGGGCAATTTTGCCCGTTAGGCGAATGGTCGCCGCCTGCTGGCCAAATAACGGCGCAAACACGCTGACATCGCGGCCAAAATCTTGATCCGGTGAATACCAAACAATATGCCCCGCTTTAATCCGCCGCACCACGCCACGCAGATCATGACGATCAATCGCCTGACCAAAAATACGCGAGCGGGCGCGGGTCATAAACCGCTCGAAAAGCGGGTTGTTATGTGGCCGGTACACAACATCCGCTGGGAAAAACAGCGAATGTAGCGCCCCACCTAAATCCAGTGTTGAAAAGTGGATACCCACCACCAGCACGCCTTTGCCCTGGGCGTATGCTCGGGCAAGGTGCTCCTGGCCATTATACGCCACGCGGTGACGGAAGCCTTCCGCCTCGCGGCACCAGCCGGTGGCGGTTTCCACTAGACCTATCCCGTTAGCAATAAAGGTTTCTTTAACCAGTTTACGCTGCTGCTCGGCACTTTTTTCTGGAAAACAGAGGGCAATGTTGGCAGCCGTAATTTGCCGGCGTCGTTTAACAAACCGCCACGCCAGCAGGCCCAGCATTTTTCCCACCCCTAGCTTTAATGGCCAGGGGAGCCAGGCAGCAACGTACATCAAGCCGATGGCTAACCAGGTAGGCCAATAACGGGGATGAGCAAATGAGCGTGGGTACGAGTTTTTTGACATACATATAACCGTTTAAACGCCGGCACCGTGGTAGCGGCGCGGGGCTCTTGGCAATACACCCGTTAACAGGGTGTAGCTAATCGTATCGCAATAGCGAGCGACTTCATCAACCGGCAGCACGGCGCCATCGGCTGACGCCCCCCACAGCACCACTTCGCTGCCAATAGCGGCATCTGGAATATCGGTCACATCGACCGTTAACATATCCATCGAGACCTTACCGGCAATCGCGCAGCGCTGACCGTTGACTAGCACGGGGGTGCCATCCACCGCGTGACGGTCGTAACCATCGCCATAACCTGCGGCCACCACCGCAATTTTCGAACGCCGCTCGGCGCGCCATCGGCCACCATAACCAACCGACTCACCCGCTTCGAGTTCGCGCAGGGCGATAATTTCAGAGCGCAGGCTCATCACTGGACGTAATTGCCGGGTAATGTCATTCGCTACTTCTAGCGGGTCACTACCGTAGAGCATGACTCCCGGACGATTCCAGTCACCGCGGGCAGCGGGCCAAGCCAGGGTTGCGGGCGAGTTAGCTAAACAGAGAGGTGCCTTCAGTTGCTCGGCTAGCTCCGTCAATATCGACATCTGCTGGTTAAAGTAGCTGCCTTCATGGGCATCTGCCGTCGCAAAGTGGCTCATTAAATGGAGTGCCGTCACCTGTGGCGCGTTGGCTAACTGCTGCCAAACCGCTGGGGCCTCTTTTGGCGAGAAGCCCAATCGATGCATCCCCGAATCGACCTTGAGCCACACGGGGATAGGCTGGCGGGGTGAAAATGCTAATAACGCGGCGACCTGCCACTCGCTGTGTACGCTGATCCAAAACCCATGCTGGTCGACCAGCGTTAGCTCGTCGGCACTGAAAATCCCCTCCAGCAGAATGATCGGCTTTGTTATACCGCCTGAACGTAGATGAAGAGCCTCTTCGATGCTGGCCACGGCAAACGCGGGCACATCAGCTTCTAAGGCATGCGCGCACTCAAGCGCACCATGGCCATAGGCATCGGCTTTAATTACAGCTACCGAACGACTTTGAGGCGCACAGCTGCATGCCAGCTGGTAATTATGACGCAAAGCGTCTAGGTCAATATGGGCCACTAGCGGGCGCATCACGTTTCTCACTTAGCGATATTCAATCAACATTAATAAAAGCGGGGCCTAAAAATAGCGCACCGAGTGGTCGACTCGGTGCGCTTTTTTTTGCTGGTCTCACCAGCGCAGTTTTATCAGGCGCTATGCTTTTAGCGGTTAGCTCTCGAAAATAGCCTCTAAGGATAAGCCCTGTTTCTCTAGGGTGCGGCGAAGTTTTTTTAGGGCCTCCACCTGAATCTGGCGAACCCGCTCTCGGGTTAACCCTATCTCTGCACCCACCTCTTCCAGCGTTGCGGCTTCGTGGCCACGTAGGCCGAAACGGCGCACAACAACCTCTTGCTGCTTTTCGCTCAACTCATCAAGCCAGTGGTCAACGTGCTCCCGCACATCGCCATCAACTAAACACCCTTCTGGCCCCTGCACATCATCATCGGCCAAGGTGTCGATTAAGGGCTTGTCGCTTTCGCCACCCATAGGGTAGTCCACCGAGGAAACGCGCTCGTTAAGACCCAGCATTTTCTTGACGGTTTCTACCGGTTTATCAAGATGATCGGCGATCTCTTCTGCAGTGGCTTCGTGATCCAGCTTTTGGGTCAACTCCCGGGCCGCACGCAGGTAGATATTGAGCTCTTTCACCACGTGAATCGGCAAACGAATAGTACGCGTTTGGTTCATCAGTGCGCGCTCTATAGTCTGGCGGATCCACCAAGTAGCGTAGGTTGAAAAACGAAAGCCTCGCTCGGGATCAAATTTTTCAACCGCACGAATAAGCCCCAGGTTGCCCTCTTCAATCAGGTCCAACAGCGTTAAGCCGCGATTAAGGTAGCGTCTGGCAATTTTAACCACCAGCCGCAGGTTGGACTCAATCATCCGAGAGCGGCCAAGCGCATCGCCCTTGCGCGCTAAGCGGCCGTAATATACCTCTTCCTCTGGTGTCAACAGCGGCGAAAAGCCGATTTCATTGAGGTAGATTTGTGTTGCATCCAAGCTTTGAGTCGATTGACGGTCTTCACGACCTAGCGCTTTCTCGAAGGCTTCCTCCTCTGCGGTGACATCATCATCGGGATCATCCACCGCCTCTTCCACCGCGTTTAGGTCAATCTCCTGCAGATCCTTCTCCAGCATACTCATAGTCTCACCCCCCGTTGTTACACCTTGCCGCCATTTAAAAAGTGAAAGTGGTTGTACTCCCTGTACGCGTTCACCGTTATTGTTATATGACGCCTGATTTAACTAATCAGGTTTTACCGGTAGGCGCAATCGCCTACCGTTTGCTACGTTTTACGTTATCCATGTTTATACAACGGCTCTGACGTTAACGGAACTGCTTAGTCGCCAACGAGACAAATCCGTGATTAGCGAGACGGCAAATAGTTCATGGGGTCTTGAGGCTGCCCATCGCGGCGCACTTCAAAGTGAAGCTTAACGCTATCCGCATCGCTATCTCCCATCGTGGCAATCACCTCGCCAGCTTCTACAACATCATTCTCTTTGACGCTTAAGCTGTCGTTATGAGCGTAAGCGCTAAGATATTGATCGTTATGCTTAAGTAGAATCAAGTTGCCATAACCACGCACGCCGCTGCCTGCATAAACGATAATACCCGGGCCTGCAGCTCTAACAGGTTGCCCCTTTTGACCGGCGATATCAATCCCGGCAGTAATTGCACCACCCTGACCAAACTCGCCGGTTACCTCGCCTTCGGTCGGCCACCTCCAATTAACCTCATCAACCGGTGTGAAGGTGCGCGAAGAGCGGTCGGTTTGAGCGGTTTGGCTAGGCTGCGCCGCCGCTGGCTCTGGTTCACGTGCGGGTTCTGGCTCGCGCACTTGCTCCGGCTCCGGCTCCGGCTCCGGCTCCGGCTCCGGCTCGGAAGCAGGCGTAGGCTCTGGCTCCCGTTCCTGTACCGAAGTTTGCTCTTGAACGACGGGTTGGGTGACTTCTACGCTTGGTGTTTCTTCTACGGCAGAGCCGCTAGGCTCAGTATCACCCTGCGCGACTTGCTGGGCAGCTTCTACCGCTGAGCGCTCTGCGGTTATGCGTTGGTTGCGTTCAATGGCGCTTTCATCAGGCAGTAGCCAGTCCATATTCTGGTCATTGCTTGCAACGGCGGTGGCTTGAGGCCTCAACCCCGTTGCCACAGCGCCTGATGCTGGACGGCTAGCAGCATCACCCGATGGCTGGCTGGAAGCCGCACCCGCCCCTTCGCGCAGCGCAATGGTTTGCCCTGGGTGAATTTGGTAGGGCGCCGCAATATTATTGAGCGCAGCTAACTGGCGATAATCAAGGTTGTGTTCCCACGCGATACCGTAAAGCGTGTCGCCCGCTTTCACCGTATATTGCGGCGAGCTGTCTACCGCACGGCGCGCGTCGCTTAAATCACGTACTTGGGGGGTGTTTTGGTGTTGGTTTGCACAGCCACTAATAGCCAGCGCCAACACAGACATCATGAAAACCTTACGCATGCAAACCCTACTCCTTTTCAACGCCGCGCGCGTTATCTGTTAAATGATGCCCTGCATCGTTCTTGTCATGCTCACCGACGGGATCCGCTGCGCGGCGATTAAGCAATACCACCAACAGGGCGCCAACGGCCATTAGTGCCACCACGCCCACAAGTTGTGCCGACGCCCCAGTCAGCACGGCGTAATCACTCGGCATTAGATAGCGGTGAGCGAGTGGGATCATTTGCCCTTCAGGGCCAAGTTGGTAACGTACCAGTTCTCTCCAAGGCCAGAGAATGGGTAATGAGCCGATAATAAAGCCCAGCAGCAGCTGCAGCGTAGAGTCGTGGTGACGACTCAACAGCCACGAAAGCAGCCGGGAAAATAGCGCCAGACCAAATACGCAGCCCACGCCAAACAAAACAATGATCACCATATCAAAACTGCGTATGGCGCCCATGATGGTGCCGTAGAGTCCCATCGTGAGCAATAAAAAACTACCTGAAACACCGGGCAGCAGCATGGCGCTAATCGCGATGGCGCCCGCTAACATGACGACCAGCGCTTCATTGCCGACAAGCAGAACCAGCGGCATCATAGCGGGTAGGGCTTGCGCGAGTAGCAAGCCAACCGCTAAAGGCAATAAATACCATATTTTCCAGCCATGCCCGGCTTTGCCGACCACGAGTGCAGAGGCCGCTACTAAGCCAAAAAAGAAGCCATCCAGCAGCAGTGGGTAGGCCTCCATGAGCCAGAGCGCCAAATGCGCAACACTAAAAAGGCTTACCGCGACCCCTAAAAGAAGCGGAACCAAAAACGTGAGGTTCAAGTGCTGGCTCAAGCCCGCTAACCCTTGGCGTCGCCAAACCACTAGCGCACTGGGGCCGAACTGCTTAATCGTATTGATCAGCTCTTCATAAATACCGGTAATAAACGCAATGGTGCCGCCTGAAACACCGGGCACCGCGTCAGCAGCGCCCATTCCAGCGCCTTTAAAAAATAGACCTAAAAATCGCCGCTTCAATCCACCACTCCTTGCAAAAGGGGTACAAAGCGCACGGGTTCAAGCCGCCGCTTTTCAAAGGCGCCACCAATGCGTTTCACTTGGGTAAGCCACTGGCTGCCATCAGGTTCTTCTAACGGGGCAATTAACATTCCGTCGCGGCTCAGCTGCTCAAGCAGCACTTCTGGCAGCGACTGAGCGCAGGCGGTTAATAAAATAACGTCAAACGGTGCTGCCGACGGCCAGCCATCGCCACCATCAGATACGGCTAGCGTTGCCTCAGCGTCTAGCCGCCATAGCCGCTCTGCAGCACGCTCGTGCAGGGCGTAAATACGCTCTATGGAGTAAAGCGATGCGACGAGCCGTGATAAAATAAGCGCTTGGTAGCCAGAGCCGGTGCCCACTTCGAGCACACGGCGCGGCTGCGCGCGCAGGACTAGCTCCGTCATGCGCGCAACGGTAAGCGGCTGCGAGAGGGTCTGACCAAAACCAATGGGCAGCGCGGTGTCCTCATAAGCGCGGTGCGCAAGCGCTTCATCGACAAACAGGTGCCTGGGCTCGCTGGCCATAACATCCAGGACGCGAGTATCACGGATCCCCTGCTGAACAAGCCGTTCAACCATGCGGTCGCGAGTGCGCTGGGAGGTCATCCCTCGCCCGCGAAGCTCGCCGGGTGATAACTCAGGCAAAGGCATCCAACCAATCCTGCACATCACGGCGCGCGGGGTGGCGCGTTAGATCAGTTTGGAGAGGGGTAATCGAAACGTACCCCGCTTCAATCGCTGCAAAGTCGGTATCTTCGCCATCATCGGCATTCGCCGCTACTGGCGCAATCCAGTAGCGGGTACGCCCACGGGGATCTTTCAGCGGCACAGGCTTTTCTGCTGGCCCACGGTAGCCCAAGCGCGTCACTTTAACGCCTTTGATCTCTTCCCATGGCACATCCGGCACGTTTACATTTAACAGCGTGCGCGGCGGCAGTGATAGCTGTTCAGCGGCCCCGATTAAACTGGCCGCTACTTTCGCCGCTGTCTCGAAGTGGCGCTCACCGCATAGCGACATGGCAATGGCCGTCATGCCTAAATTGCGCCCCTCCATCGCCGCAGCTACCGTGCCGGAGTAGAGCACGTCATCGCCCAGGTTGCTGCCGTGGTTAATCCCCGATACCACCAGGTCAGGCTTCTCGTTCCAAACGCCGTTCACGCCAAGGTAAACGCAGTCCGCTGGCGTGCCGTCTACGCTGTAAAAACCGTTATCTAACGCCGTTAATGAGAGTGGTCGTGACAGCGTAAGCGAGTTGCTGGCGCCGCTGCGGTCTCGGTCGGGAGCCACGACGCGCAGGTTAGCATGAGCCGCTAATGCATCGTGCAGAGCCCGCAACCCCGGGGCATGGACACCATCATCGTTGGAAAGCAGCAGTCGCCGCATTAGCGTCTCCTTGAGATAACGCGTATTAAGTTATATCTAGCGTCATGGGTTAAACAAAATCGGGATGCTCAATCAACTCACTAACCACCGCTGTGGCAAAGCTACCCCGCGGCAGCGCAAAAGAGAGCTCCACAGCCTCATGCTCTCTGCGCAGCTGTGGCGCCAACAGCCTAATCCGCAACGCCCGCTGAGCGCGCTTAACGCCGCTCTTTTCTAACCCTTCACATAGCGCTGGGTGTTGTGCCAACAGCCGTAACTCGTAAGCCGCTATCTGCTGTTTTGCTCTTTCGCCAACGCCCCAAAGTACGCCTGTCGGGTGAATATCCAACTCTCCCGCGCGAGCCACTAAGCTATCATCCACCTCATCAACGCTAAACACGCTTTGGGTGCCATCAAGCATTAGCGTATCGCCTGGTAAGGGCTGGCACCAGGAGCCATCGGCTAAACGGGCACTTAGTAACTCGTTAAACAAAAAACTGCGCGCGGTTGATAGCATCATCCCTTGGCGGTCGTCACGCTTGCGCCAACCTTTGGCGAGAACCGCTTCTGCGCGCTGCAAGTTGCGCCCTCCGGGGCCAAAACGCTGGGGACCAAAGTAGTTGGCTACGCCGTGGGTACACAGTGCTTGCCAGCGCTGCTCAAAGTCGTCGGCCTGCACCGCTTCACCGCTCAACCTCAAAGTAAAATGGTTGGTGCGGTGAACGCCGCGTTTAAGCTTTCGGGGGTGGCGCGCTTGCTCTAGCACTTTGATGCCCAGTGCATCTAGCGATGCCGATAACTCAGCGGGCGCCTCTCGCCCGGGTAGATGAACGCTTACCCATTGCCGAGTGACCGCCACACGATCTTTCATACCGGAGTAGCCAATATCTTTTGGCGTTACGTTACATAGCCGACTGACGCTTTTGACCACATCTAACGTGGTTTGGTGCCGCTTTTCAAGCCGTAACCACAGGTGTTCCCCATGGGCTTCAGGGGTAAAGTCGAGCTGCTCGTCGACAATAAAGTCCTCTGGCTGGGCGCGGTACTGACCCGGCTTAGGCGCCCCAAAATGGCCATCTAGCAAGCGCTGCCAGGGCGGTAAGTTAAGCATTCAACGCCTCTAAGCGCTCGACTAACACCACGGCTTCAGCGGCAATCCCTTCGCCACGCCCGGTAAACCCAAGCCGTTCGGTGGTGGTGGCTTTTACGTTTACTTGCCCTACGTCCACGCCTAGGTCTTCGGCAATCACTCTACGCATGGCATCGATATGTGGCGCCATTTTAGGTGCCTGGGCCATCAGCGTGGCATCCAGGTTAACTACACCAAAGCCCTGCTCGCGCACCAGATACACCACGCGGCGCAGTAAGTCCCGGCTATCGGCGCCCTCCCACGTGGGGTCAGTATCGGGGAAGTGGCGACCAATATCGCCTAATGCGCAGGCCCCAAGCAACGCGTCGCTGACCGTATGCAGCAACACATCCCCATCGGAGTGGGCCACAAACCCCTGTTCAAAAGGTAGCTTTACGCCACCAATCATTAAGTGGTCACCAGGCCCAAAACGGTGCACATCAAATCCATGACCAATTCGCATTAAAAGCTCCTTTCAATTACTCAGGCCGACTGCGACGCCATAATCGCTGCGGTAAGGGCGAGATCATCGGGGTGGGTAACTTTTAAATTATCGCGCCGCCCACTCACTAAGCGCGGGGCCTTACCCAGCGCCTCGACGGCGGAAGCCTCATCAGTCACAACACAGCGCGTTTCAACGGCATGCTCAAGGGCAGTGCGTAGCAGGTCATAGCGAAAGCCCTGGGGTGTTAGCGCATGCCACAGCCCGTCGCGCGGTTCGGTGGCCATGCTAAGCTGCTCCGCGTTGGCACGCTTCATGGTGTCCGCCACCGGCATGGCAAGCAGCGCGCCGTCGGGGTGCTCACTGGCTGCCTTGTAGAGCGCCTGCAAATCAGCTGAGGTGATACAGGGCCGCGCTACGTCGTGCACTATTACTAAGTCGCTGGCGTGGGCCGGTATTGCTTGTAACGCGTTTAATACGCTATCCATACGTTCAGCGCCACCGGTCACTCGCTGCCAATGGGTGAACGGCACCCAAGTGGGGTCGAACCAGTGATCATCACTGTCTAGGCAGAGCACTAGCTGCGCCTTGGGAAAAGCCGCGTTTAGGCGGTGAAGGGTATGCGCAAGGATCGATCGCTCGGCAATGGTGAGATACTGCTTGGGCTTATCAGCGCCCATACGCTTGCCCTGACCCGCGGCCGGAACAATCAGCCACAGTGAGTTGCTCATTGGCCTGCCCTTTCATCCGTCAGTTTTGGCTGCACCACTAAACCTGCGTTAAGGCCTATCAACTCGGCTTCAATGGCCACACCTGGCACCCAGAAAAACTGCTCGTCGCTACGTACCATGCCCATGTCACTGCGGGCGCGCTCCTCAATGGCATCCAGGCCGGTTTTAAGATCGGTGACTTCTGCCGCTAGTCGTGCGTTACGATCGCGCAGCGGTACATTGGCAGCTTCTTGCACGGCTACACGCTCTTCTACTTGCTGAAGGTCTTGCCAGCCCCCATTGCCTAGCCACAGCTGGTATTGGAGCAACCCCAACACGGCAAGTAGCGCAACCACTAGCCATTTATGCATCACCGAGTTCCTTTTTGACGGCGTAAACGCCGCGCATTATGCCATTAAGGGGGTCTGCCCAGCGAGCATGCCAGGCGTTTAATAACGGATTGAGGGCATGTTTATCCCACCTGCGCTACTTAAACGGCAGCGCCTGCGCTGCCGCCTGACGATAGGCGTTAATATGCGCGGCTTCTTGTTGACAAAACCGAGCGACGCCCGCAGCCAAACCGGGGTGCACCAAATAGTGCAGCGAGCGCACCCGCTGAGGGGCAAAACCGCGCACCAGCTTATGCTCCCCTTGGGTTCCCGGGTCAAATAGCGTCAAGCCTTGCGCCAAGCAGTACTCGATCCCCTGGTAGTAGCAGGCTTCAAAATGCAGGCAATCAGCCACCACCTCGCTTCCCCAATAGCGGCCATAAAGTGCTGTTTCACCACGAAAACAGAGCGCTGCTGCCACCGGCTGGCCGTCTAAAAGTGCCTGCACTAGCACTAGTGCTTCAGGCATGGTGTGGCGCAAGCGCTCAAAAAACGCCTGGTTTAGATAAGGCGGCCTGCCGCGCTCGTGATAGGTAATGGTGTAGCAGCGGTAAAAATGTGCCATGGCAACCTGGGTAATGTCGTTACCTTCTAAACGCCGCATAGTAAACCCTTGCTCTGCCACCAAGCGGCGTTCTCGCTTGATCATTTTGCGCCGCTTAGAGGTAAGGCTCGCCAGGAAACCATCAAAGTCTTCAAATTGCCGGTCACGCCATTGAAACTGCACCCCTTCTCTGGCAATCAAGCCAGGGAACTGACGCTGCCAGGCAGCCACTTCTTGCTCTTCAGCAAACAGCAGATGCCAGCTTGAAAGCACCAGCTCCTCACACTGCCCTTGCCAAGCAGATGCCAACTGTTCGCGTATCGCATCGGCGTCGACATCCGCGGCTATCAAACTGCGTGGCCCTGGCACCGGCGTAAAAGGGATCGCACTCAGCGCTTTGGGGTAGTAGTGCCCTCCGGCACGCTCTAGCGCCTCAGCCCACCCCCAGTCAAACACATACTCACCGTAAGAGTGATGTTTGCGGTACATGGGCAACGCGCCCACTAGCCGGTCAGCTTGCCAAACGCTTATATGGCATGGCTCCCAACCGGTGGCGCTGCTTACTGAGCCGCTACCCTCCAGCGCTTGCAAAAAAGCGTGGCGTAAAAACGGTTGATCTTTACCCACTAGCGCGTCCCACTGACTTGCCGCGACGGCCTCAATGGCAGGTAGAATAGCAAGTGATAGCGAGCGTGATGGCATGGCGTCCCTCAAGGGCATCGGCTAAACAACCGGTAGTAAAACAAGCGACAGTGTTTAAGCCAACACTCTACCATTACCCCTAACGCTCAACGATGGTGACGACGCCATCGGTTGTTTATTTTCCCTACGGCGTATTTCATCATGCGTTCATCAAGGAGAGGCCATGAAACGCGATCTAACCGGTGTGTTCCACGCTCAGCAGCACGCTGTTGAACAGGCGCCCTACCCTTCGCTCAGCACCCGGCGTGAACGGTTGGGCCGCTTAGCACGCATGACAAAGCGTCACCAGCACGACATTGTCCGCGCTATTCAGGCAGATTTTGGAAAACGTAGTGAAACGGAAATCCGCTTAGCTGAAATTAGCGGCGTGCTACAAGCCATTGGCTATACCCGGCTTCGGCTTTGGCGTTGGATGCGCCCCCGACGCGCAAGCATGCCCTGGCGGCTACTGCCCGCTAAAGCGCATATTGTGCCGCAACCATTAGGCGTCGTCGGGGTGATGGCACCTTGGAACTACCCCTGGAGCCTCGCCATCATGCCCGCCATAGACGCCTTTGCTGCGGGCAATGTGGTGATGCTCAAACCCAGCGAGCATGCGCCAAATACCAGCGCGCTGCTCGCCAAGCTGATTCCTCAATACTTCACAGAAGAAGAGTTTAGCGTCATAGAGGGCGGTGTAGAGGTAGCTGAAGCGTTCAGCGCCCTGCCGTTCGATCACCTGTTGTTTACGGGTTCTTCCCAGGTTGGGCGCAGGGTTGCACTTTCAGCCGCCGCTAATTTAACCCCGGTGACTCTTGAGCTTGGCGGTAAATCGCCCGCGATTGTAGCCGCCGATGCTGATGTTGATCGCGCCGCCGCCGCCATTGTGTTTGGCAAAGGCATGAACGCCGGACAAACCTGCATTGCACCCGACTATGTATTGGTAGAAAGCCGCCGTTTAGACGCCATGATCAAAGCGTTAACCCAAGCCATTGCACACCAGCGGCCTAACGACAAAGACGCAACCTCAGCGATCAACGAACGCCATCAACAGCGCCTTGATAATCTGCTTGAAGAAGCACGGGACCACGGCTGCCGCATTATTGATGCAGGCCCCCATGCGCCCGTGCTCATTATTGACCCCACCCACGACCTAGCGGTGATGCGCGAAGAGATCTTTGGCCGCTGCCTGCCAGTCATTGGCGTTAAAAATATCGATGACGCCATTGCCTATGTGAATGCCCGCCCCCACCCGCTAGCGCTTTATGCGTTCACCGATGATAAAGCGCTTCAGTTAACGTTACGCCAACACACCCATTCTGGGGCGCTGGTGTTTAACGAAACCCTGCTGCATCACGCGGTACCCTCGCTACCTTTTGGCGGTGTCGGCGAGAGCGGCATGGGCAGTTATCACGGGCGTCATGGCTTTGAGCGTTTTAGCCATCTACGCGGTATTTTCTACCAATCTAAACGGCCATCCAGCCGGCTTATTAGGCCGCCTTATCGGCGCTGGTTAATGAAGTTACTGAGGCTTGGTTAACGATAATAGTTAAAGCTAACGGGTAAATTCCCGATAATGATTGGGCAGGGCCATATC
Organism: Halomonas sp. GFAJ-1; assembly: GCF_000236625.2. Lineage (NCBI taxonomy): Bacteria > Pseudomonadati > Pseudomonadota > Gammaproteobacteria > Oceanospirillales > Halomonadaceae > Halomonas > Halomonas sp. GFAJ-1. The sequence goes on along the minus strand of NZ_AHBC01000043.1, from coordinate 39,845 downwards.
TTCATTATATTTTTGGAATCACTATGCAAGCCGCCGATCTACCTGATAACGAAACGCAGCGCCTGACGGCCTTGCATGCGCTCCATGTGCTTGACACACCCATTGATGAAGCATTTGATCGCATTACTCAGCTTGCCCAAGATCTTTTTGACGTGCCTATTGCGCTAGTATCCCTGGTAGATAAAGAGCGTCAGTGGTTTAAATCCCATAGCGGGCTAGATACCTGTGAAACCAGCCGCGAGATCTCGTTTTGCGCCCATGCAGTTGCTAAAAATGCACCGCTAGTGATTGAAAACGCACTAAATGATCCCCGCTTTGTCGATAATCCGCTTGTCGAAAACACCCCCCAAATTCGCTTTTATGCAGGGCACCCACTGCGGCCCAGCGAAGGCTTACCCGTCGGCACGCTGTGCTTGATTGATAGAAAGCCGCGCACTTTTAGCCAGCGAGACCGCCACCTATTAAAAAGCCTCGCGGGCCAAGCAGAAGAGCTGCTGCGCCACCATCAAATGCGCCGCTCCCTGGCGCAAACCACCCGACGCTATGAGGCGCTATTTAATGAGAGTGCTACCGGCATTATTCGTATCGACCGAGCTGGCAAGGTATTAAGCATTAACCCCTTTGCGCTCACCATGCTGGGATATGACCACCACGAAGTCATTGGCCAAAATGTTGCCATGCTAACGCCTGCCGCTATTAGCGCAAGGCACGATAACTTCATTAGTAACTTCTTAGCCGGCGGCGCGCCTAAGGTAATTGGCCGAGGACGAGAAGTGGAGGCACAGCATAAAAAGGGCCACACCATTCCGGTGCATTTAGCCGTCAATGCCATCCATAACGAGCACGGCGACGTTGCTGAGTTTTTAGGTATCTTGACCGATTTAAGCAGCGTCCATGACGCCACGCAGCGCATACAAAAAGAGCAAAGCCTATTAAAAGTACTCCACCAGGGTATTACGGATTACCAAGCACTTATGTCTGGCGAGCGGCTGTGGACATTCTTAATGGAAGCGCTGCGCGAGCTTACCGACAGCGACTATGCGTTGATTGGCGAAGTGCTGCCCACCGATACCACCAATGCGCTTAAAATTCATGCGATTACCGACCTCTCTTGGAACCCGGAGTCGCGCCACTTAATGGAGCAGCTCCGCAGTGGCAATATGATGTTAACCAACCCCCATTCGCTGCTGGGACGTGTTTTCGCTTATGGTGAGGTTATTATCACCGACGATGTTTATAGCCATATCAAGCGCGGCGGCTTCCCTGCTGGCCACCCCCGATTGACCAATTACTTGGGCGCACCAATCTTCAGCGGCGAGCGCTTAATTGGCATGTTTGCCATTGCCAACAGCAAGCAGCCCCTAAACCAAGCGCTGCTGGACTGGCTTCAGCCGTTTACCGACACCTGCGCCTTACTGATTAATCTTTATCGGCAAATGGCCGAACGCGAGCAAGTCACCCGGGATTTAGCTAACGCCCGTGACCAGGCAGAGCAAGCCAATAAAGCCAAGAGTGAGTTTCTCTCCTCTATGAGCCATGAGCTGCGCACGCCCCTCAATGCCATTATTGGTTTTGCACAGCTATTAGCCAAAGGGCGCCGCGAGCCGCTAAGCGACAAACAGCAGCGCCAGGTAGGTCAAATTGAGAAAAGCGGCCAACACCTATTGAGCTTAATTAATGATGTGCTCGACTTAGCCAAAATAGAGGCAGGTCTTACCCCGCTCTCCCTTGAGCCGCTGCTTATTGCCAACGTCCTAGATGATGCCTGTAGCACTCTGGAAGCCAACATTGACGCGGCAGGTATCACCCTAAGCCGCGCCCCATTAGCTTGCTCTTGGCAGGTTATTGCCGACTATACTCGCACCAAACAAATTCTGCTTAACCTGCTCTCCAACGCCATCAAATACAACTGTGTTGATGGCGTGATTACGATTGATGCTGAACAAGATGGCAATATGCTGCGTATTAGCATTACCGATACCGGCTGCGGTATTGCAGTAGCGCGCCAGCACGAACTGTTTGAGCCGTTCAATCGGCTGGATGCCGAGTACAGCACCATTCAAGGCACCGGCATTGGATTGGCCATCACCAAACAGCTTGTGGAGCGCATGGACGGACAAATTGGCTTTAAGAGCCAGCCAGAAAAGGGGTCTTGCTTTTGGTTCACGTTGCCCATTACCGATCAAGCAGCGCAGCCTGCTCACGTGATGGCTAACCACGGCAACGAAACAATCGACAGCAGTGCATCCACTTACACGCTGCTTTATATCGAAGACAACCCCACCAACCAGCGGCTGATGGAAGATATCATCGAGGACTTTAAACAAATCCAGCTGCAAACCGTTACCAACGCAGAGTTGGGACTGGAAATTATGCGCCACTCCCCGCCGGATTTAGTGCTCATGGATATTCATTTACCGGGCATGAACGGCTACCAAGCGCTCAACGCCATGCAGCAAGACACTCAGCTGCAGCACATCAACGTGGTGGCGCTGTCCGCCAACGCCATGGACCGCGACCTAAAATATGGCTTAGCCGCCGGCTTCGCCGACTATCTCACCAAGCCTATTGATATTGAAAAACTAACCGCCACGCTCAAGCGGTTTCTCGCGGTGACGCTCAAGGAGTAGCCATGAACCTCGTTCAGAAACATCTGCTGGTCGTCGATGACAACAGTATTAATGTCGAGCTTCTCCTCGACCTGCTAGACGATCACGGTTTCGCCAACACACACGGCATCAGCGATCCTCGCCAGGTACTTGCCTACTGTCAGCAACAGCTGCCCGACTTAATCCTGCTGGATATTCGCATGCCTTATTTAGACGGCTATGCGGTCATCCACCAGCTACAGAACCATTTTGCCCACAACGCCCCACCGGTTATCGTGCTGACGGCACAGATCGATGACGAGACGCGCCAACGGGCCCTTGATCTTGGCATACGCGACTTTGTGACTAAGCCGTTTAAGCACGATGAAGTCTTACAGCGTATTCGTAATGCCTTGAGCGTCGAACACCGTTATCAAGTACGTGATCAGCAAGCCGAAAACTTAGAGCGCATGGTAGCAAAGCGCACTAAAGAGCTGGAGCGTCAGTCCCGCACCGACCCAATTACCCAGTTTGCTAATCGGCGGGCTTTAACCGAGATGCTGCGCAAAGCCGCTATGAGTGGCAAAGGCACCGGACTACTGTTTATTGCCCTTGATCACCTAGACGACGTAATACGACTGCATGGCTATGGCGTTGCCGACCAGCTAATGGGGCATATTGCCCAACAGCTCTCTGCCCGTTTAACGGCTTCCTGCGAACTGGGACTATGGGGGGGCAGCGAGTTATTAGTGATTGCCGACAGTGCCGAGCTTGATAAGCTGCGTAAGCTAGCGGCAACGCTACTAAGCTGTTTCGACCAGGATCAAGCGCTAGGGGATTTACTGCTACCCCTTAGCGCACGTATTGGCATTAGCTGGGCCGGAGGCCATTTCGATATAGCGCGCCTTGTGCATATGGCAGCCCTGGCGCTCCCCCAAAGCGGCACACTACAGATTCAGTGCTATAACGAAACCTTAGAAGCCAAGCAGCGACATCGGCTGCACCTTCAGCAAGCGATACGCGGTGCCATTGACCGCGGCGAGATGTCCCTCGCTTTTCAGCCTAAGCTCTCGTTAAGCACTCAGCGCATTATTGGCGCCGAAGCGCTGCTCCGCTGGCATCATCCCGAGCTTGGCCAGGTATCCCCCGCCGACTTTATTCCTCTGGCGGAAGCCAGCGGTGATATTCTCGCCATTGGTGAGTGGGTGCTCAACGATGCTATGCGCCATATTGTGAATTGGCGCAAGCATGGCCTCCTAAACGATGATTTTCACATCGCAGTAAACGTGGCAGCCCGCCAGCTAGCGCGGAAAGACTTCGCTGAAAAACTACTCGCCCGACTAGCCGAACATGCGATCCCACAGCGTTTTTTTGCCCTAGAAGTCACTGAGTCGGGCATAATGAGCGATATGCAAAATGCCCGCGCGCAGCTAGCCCAGTTGGCCAGCGTCAATATTGCCGTCGCAATTGATGATTTCGGCACAGGCCACTCATCGCTTGCCTATGTAAAAACGCTACCGTTCAAAACATTAAAGATCGACCGCGCTTTTGTGATGGATCTAGAAGAAGACGCTGTAGATCGCCAGTTGGCGCTAACCATTACCCAACTAGCCCATGCGGTGGGCTGCGATGTAGTGGCAGAAGGCATAGAAACCGCGGCACAAGCAGACTACCTACGCTCAATTGGCTGCGAAGCGGCGCAAGGGTATTACTATGCCCGCCCACTCGCCGCGAACGAATTTTTCACCTGGTGCAAGGCGTGGACACCCCGCCACCACCCGGCTACTGACATGGAGTCTATTAATGGCACATGACCTGCTTGACCGTATACGCGAACGCTTGGAAGACTTGAACCGCTCGGAACGCAAAGTCGCCAACGTTATTCTTGAAGATCCAGCCGCCGCGACCAGCCTGAGCATAGCAAGCCTCGCCCAAGCGGCCAGCGTCAGCGAGCCCACGGTCAACCGGTTTTGCCGCAACTTTGGTGCCAAAGGCTTTCCCGACTTTAAAATCAAGCTCGCCCAAAGCCTTGCCGGTGGCACACCCTACGTTACCCGGGCAGTCGAGCCTGGCGATTCCGCAACCCAGTACACCCATAAAATTTTTGGCGCGACGATCGCAGCGTTAGATGAAGCTCAACGGGAAGTAGATATGGCGGCCATCGAACGTATGGTCGACTACCTCACCCAGGCGAAGCAGGTGCATTTTTTTGGCCTCGGCGCCTCTGGCGCTGTCGCACAAGACGCCCAGCACAAATTTTTCCGCTTCAACCTGCCGGTCATGGCCTATGTCGATGTGTTAATGCAGCGCATGGTAGCCGCTGCCTGCCATACCGGGGACGTAGTGGTGGTGATTTCTTACACAGGCCGTACTCGAGAATTGGTCGATATCGCGCGGGTAGCCCGGGAAGCAGGCGCCGTGGTGCTGGGGATTACCGCTCCTAACTCCCCGCTTTCCCAAGAGTGCACCGCCACCCTAGAAGTTGCCACACCGGAGGACACCGACCACTATATGCCGATGACCTCACGGATGATTCAATTGACGCTCATTGATGCACTGGCAACAGGGGTTACCCTACGGCGCGGCGAAGACTTTCTGCCGCACCTTAAGAAAATCAAAGATAGCCTGCGCGATACCCGTTTTCCTATTGAGAAAACCGGCAAATAAGCGACAGGCCCCTTTCAGAACCCCTTGCCGTTATTCGTTGCTAACAGCTGCGGTGACGGTAATTTCTACTTTAAGCTCATCAGCAGGCAACGGCGCGCATACGCAGGTGCGTGCCGGTGCATAGCCCTCCGGCACCCAGGCGTCCCACACGTCGTTCATGGCAGCAAAATCACTGCCATCTTTAAGGTAAATAGTGGCGCTTAATAGCTGCTCGCGGCTTGAACCAATCTCTTTTAGCAGCGCGTCGACCCGTGCCAGCATGCTCTCGGTTTGCGCTTTAATGTCTTCGTAACGCGCTTCAGGACCTGACACCTGGCCGCACAAGTAGGCCACGCCTTGGTGAATAACAGCGCGACTCATGCGGGCTTTTGTATCATGGCGTTTAATTGTCATGGGGCAATCTCCTAAATATTGAAAAAAAAGCAGTGTAAACCGCCATCGCCTTATTGCCTACGCCTTCATCATCAAGTGTTTTCCGTGGGCACCGGGCGGTGTTCAAATACTCGGCGCAACACAAAGCTGGTATGGGCGCCAGTCACCCCTTCGATACGGTTAATCACGTGCAGTAAAAGGTGCTGATAGTCATCCATATCCCGCACCAGAATCTTGAGCTGGAAATCAGCGGCCTGGCCAGTAATGATCAAACACTCAATCACATTGGGGATTTGTCGAATATGGCGCTCGAAGTTATCAAAACGTTCAGGGGTGTGCTTATCCATGGAGATGTGCAGCAGCACCATAAGCTGGTAACCCAGCTGACGCGCATCCACATCGGCACGATACTGGGTAATTAACCCGTGTTCTTCCAGCGCACGCACGCGGCGTAGGCAGGGCGATGGCGATAAGCCGATCCGCTCAGCCAGTTCCTGGTTGCTGATGCGCCCCTCTTGCTGAAGCACATCAAGAATACGGCGATCAAAACGGTCAAGTTCAAGCGGGACTACCGGCATACAGCAACTCCTGCTAACAAAAATAACATAGCTGATATTATCTGCCTTTTAATGCCTATAAAGCCATATATTCGCAATAACCTTTCGCCACAATTCCCTTAAACTGATGCAACTGCCATAAGCAGCGCCACGCGGTGCTTTACCTGGGCACCATAACAAGCGGCTCACGCCATAAGCGGCCGCCCTTAACAACGCTGACTAACAGGAAGTCCACCATGCCCGCTTTCGATCATCGCAAGTACCGCCCTGCTCCACGTGTTCCCGCGTTTAATCGCCAATGGCCCGACCGCGACCTTACCCAGGCGCCGATTTGGGTCAGTGAAGACCTGCGCGATGGTAACCAGGCACTACTTGAACCGATGACCGTTGAGCAAAAGCAGCGTTTTTGGCATCAGATCATCAAAGTAGGCATTAAAGAGGTGATGGTCGGCTTTCCTTCGGCCAGCCAGCCCGACTACGACTTTGTCCGCTGGCTAATCGAAGAGAATCAAATTCCCGACGACGTAACCATTGCAGTGCTAGTGCAGTGCCGTGAACACCTGATCGAAAAAACTTTTGCCTCATTAGTCGGCGTGAAGCGGGCGATTATTCACCTGTATAACTCCACCTCCACTATCCAGCGTGAGCGGGTATTTGAGATGGATCGCGACGGCATTACCGATATCGCTGTACAGGGTGCTACCTGGGTAAAAACCTATGCCGAGCAATACCCTGACGTTGAGTGGCGTTTTCAATACTCGCCAGAGAGCTTTTCCAGCACTGAAATCGACTTTTCACTCGCTATTTGCGAAGCCGTGATGGATGTGTGGCAGCCTACGCCCGACAACAAATGCATTCTGAACCTGCCCACAACGGTAGAAGTGGCAGGGCCACATCACCATGGGGATCAAATCGAGTATTTTTGTCAGCATATTAGCCGCCGGGACAGCGTGATTGTTTCTGTACACACCCACAACGACCGCGGCGGCGCAGTGGCTTCAGCGGAGCTTGCATTGCTGGCGGGTGCTGACCGTGTCGAAGGCACGCTGTTGGGTAACGGCGAACGTACCGGCAATATGGATATCGTCACCTTGGCCATGAATCTCTATAGCCAAGGCATCGACCCCGAGCTTGACCTCTCAAACCCGGACGAAATTGTCCAGGTCGTCCATGAGTGCACCGGTATCACTGTGCACCCGCGCCACCCCTGGGTGGGCGAAATGGTCTATACCGCGTTTTCCGGCAGCCACCAGGACGCTATTCGTAAATCACTCAAGCATCAAAAACCCGACGAGCCTTGGCAAGTGGCCTATCTGCCCATTGACCCCCACGATATCGGCCGCGACTACCAAGCCGTGATTCGTGTAAACAGCCAGTCGGGCAAAGGCGGCATGGCCTTTTTGCTGGAGCGGGATTACGGCATCAACCTGCCCCGCTGGATGATGCTGGCACTCGCCCCCTATGTGCAAAAAGAGAGCGAGCGGCGCAATAGCGAGCTTTCCAGTGAAATTATACGCCAGGTGATGTTCGATAACTTTGCGTATGATGCGCCTCTCGCCCTGGCTGACTACCAGCTTTCCAAGGGCCAACGGGAGGGTATCGACATTACGCTTTGGCAGGGAACCGAAACGCTGCGGCTTTCAGGCACGGGCAATGGCGCTATGTCTTCGTTCACCGACGCCTGGAAAAAACACTCCGGTAGCCACGTGGCGATTATAGATTACAGCGAGCACTCCCTAGGTGGCGACAGCGAGGCCAATGCCATTGCCTTTGTCCAGCTCAACATCGACGGGCAGCGGGTTTGTGCCGTAGCCGAAGATAGCGATACCGTAAGCGCATCGCTAAAGGCGCTGTTATCAGGGATTAATTCGGTTTACCCCGCGGCTTCTCAGCGCCAGCGTGAAAATGCCACGCTGGAAGCTTAAATAGCGTTTCGTTGAGTGCGTGTTACTCCGCGCACTCGATACACTTCAGCACTACCGGGTCCGAAGTGAGGCGTTTGGTACCAATCCATTCACCACACTCAATGCACTCACCAAAGCTCTCTTGATCAATACGTTGTAACGCGCCGCTAATACGCTTAAGCGTCAATTGGCGGCGCTGCTCCTCAGCTTTGGCCATTGCCTGCCCCTGCAGCGCATCCATTCGCGAAAGCCGCCCCACCGAGGTTTGGTCAAGCACCACCGTCTCTCTTGAAGAAGCGCTCTCAGTGCTCTCTTCTTTTAAAGCAGCCTCCAGCGCCAGCAGTTTTTGCCGTATTGCAGGAATGTCCACCTCAGGGTGATTCATCTGCGCCTCCTCTTGGCTTACAATCATTAACTTATTAATCGTTGATGGGAAGGGACTCTTAGTAATGGGCTATCGTACCCTTCTACGCGATCACCGCAGTGTGCTGGGCATCGCATTTTTAGCCATGTTCAGTTCAAGCCTTGGACAAAGCTACTTTATCGGGCTCTTCCAAGCCCCCCTTTCAGCACACTTAGGTCTTAGCATAGGGCAGTTTGGCACCGCCTATGCGCTGGTTACGCTCATCGCAGGTTTTTTTATGCTGCGCTTTGGGCCATCTATCGACTGGATTAACCCCCGTCGTTTTGCTATCAGCGTGCTTGTGCTGCTGCTCATCGGTGTTATGTTGCTTACCCTATCGCCCTGGTGGTGGCTAGGGGTGGTCGGTTTAGGCATTGTGCGGCTATGCGGCCAAGGGATGCTGACCCATCTAGGTAATACGCTCGCCGCCCGGGAGTTTTCAACACTACGCGGCCGAGCAATGGGGCTTGCAAGCCTTGGCATTCCTCTCGGCGAAGTGCTGTTACCCCCGCTGGTGGCCGTTGCGCTGGTGTGGGCCAGCTGGCAAACGTCATGGTGGCTGCTATGCGGCCTATTAGCGGTTATATGGCTTGGCTTGTTGCTAAAAGCTCCTTGGCCAAGCGCACCGGGAGTTAAACCGACCAAGCTCACCGCCCACGGCCCCCGCCCTTTTCGAGAAAAACGTTTTTGGCTGCTGCTACCGCTATTAATGGCACTGCCTATTACGATGACGGGGTTGTTTATTTATCAAACCCAGCTCACTCAATCACTGGGCAGCTCCCTCGCCGTTTACGCAATGGCGCTCAGCGGCATGGGCATTGCCAAACTACCCGGTGCGCTACTAGGTGGGCGCTGGGTTGATAAACTTGGCCCCGTGCGGCTAGCACGCTTTTACCTGCTGCCCTATGCGCTTGCTATGCTAATGGCAATCACCCTCGGCGGGCATATCAGCGTTTGGGCATTAATGGTAGGCGGCGGTTTAGCCATGGGCGCGCAAGAGCTTATCTCCTCGGGCTTGATGATTAAGCTGTGGGGCGCCGAACACTTTGGCCGCGTGCGTTCAGCCCTTAGCGCTGCCATGGTGTTTTCAACCGGCATTGCCCCAGCGGCATTAGGGTTAGCGCTAAACGTAGGTGTTAGTTTTCAAACGCTACTGCTCGGGATGCTGCTGTTTATCATGACGGGCTGGCTACTGGCCCAGCCCGTGCTAAAAGAAGCGTCGCTTATTCCCCTTGGTCGCTAGCCGCTTTTTACGTCGACATAAAAGTGGCTTAGCTATGCATTAACGTAATATCAGTACCGGCACCTGGGCGTTACGCAGCATTTGGGTGGTGGTACTGCCCACCAGCAGGTGGCGAATACGCGAGTGGCCGTAGGCCCCCATCACCAACAAATCGATACCCTCCTCTTGCTTATAGGCGCGTAGCGTCTCTTCTACCTCGCCAGCACGGATGGCTCCTTTAGCCGTATGGCCCGCTGCTTCAAGGGTTTCGGTGGCCCACGCAAGCTGCGAACGATTTTCGGCGGTTTCAGCGCCCACAATCACCACATGGCAGGTAGCACCTTCAAACAGCGGGCTTTTAGCCAGCATTTCAACGCCTTTGCGGGCGGTTTTGCTGCCATCAAAGGCCATCATCACGTTTTTTGGCTGCGTAAACTGTTTGGGCACCATCAAAATCGGGCGGTGCATTTCACGCACTACGCGCTCAAGATTAGAGCCTAAGTGGCCGCTGGCCTGGTGAGCAGTTTCACCACGTTTGCCTACTACCAACAAACGCACCTCTTTTTCGTTCTCTACCAGCGTTTCTACCAGCGTACCGTTGCGCTGCAAGCAGGGGGGGTCAACAATGCCTAACGCTGCTACCCGTGCCTTGGCAGCATCCAGCATTAAGCGGCCCTGCTCGCGGGAAATTTTAGCGTGCTGCTCTTCGATCTCCGACAGCTTTTCGAGCAGGTGCTCCCGAGTACCTAAGCCTAAGTTTCCGGTAAGATCAGGCTCCGCCACCTGGGCGTGGTTATCAACCGTATGAATAAAACGCAGCGGTGCATCAAGGGCTTTAGCGGCCCAAGCAGCATAATCACAGACGCCTTCTGAAAACTGTGAGCTATCAATTGCCGCAAGAACGCAATCAGACATGTAAGTTTCTCCTAGAGCGGGTGCATCAACGTTATTGTTATTCTCAATCTTTTTTACACGAACTTATTGACCAGTGACACCTATAAGCGTTCTTTCTAATGCCAAGAACGCTATCAAAAGCGCTGCAAACAGCGTGCTACACTCGCCACCTACTCAACAGGCCAGCCAAACGAGGCAAACATGGGGTACGGTTTTACCAGCGTGTTGCTGGTAGCGATAGGTGGGGCACTGGGCGGGATGGGCCGGTTCGCTATTTCCAACTGGATGGCAAAACGTTATGGAAGCCATTTTCCCTGGGGTACCTTGGCTGTTAATACCAGCGGCGCGCTTATTGCAGGCTGGCTTTATGGCCAATTAAATCAACCTGATACGCAGTTCTCTATGCTATGGCTATTTACGGTAATTGGCGTATTGGGCGGCTATACCACGGTCTCCTCATTCAGCTTACAAACCCTTGCGCTATGGCAACGCGGGCAGCTGCTGCGGGCCGCCCTGAATATCGCCGCTACCCTGCTGCTAGGCTTGGCAATGGCTGCGCTGGGCTTTTGGCTCGCTGGGGGCGCACTATGAGCTGGCAGGCGTATCTCGCGGTTGGGATCGGAAGCGGTATCGGCAGTGCGTTGCGCTATAGCGTTTCGTTGGCATCTATGTCAGCTCTGGGCAGTTTTTTCCCCTGGGGCACCCTTCTCGTTAACGTGCTGGGGTCTTGTTTAATTGGGTGGCTTGCTGCGACCGTGGTTAACCACCCCTCTGGCACATTAGCACGCTTGCAGCCTCTGCTCGTGGCGGGTCTCTGCGGCGGTTTTACCACTTTCTCACTGTTCAGCTTAGAAACCCTGCACTTTATTAACCAAGGCCAAGTGGTCATGGCACTTGTGTATATACTGGTTAGCCTGCCGCTGTGGCTATTGGCTGCTGGGTTAGGTGGTCGCCTAGCGCTCTCTAAGGCACCGGATAACTCAGACCGCTGATGCGTGAACAGCTTGAAAAACAGCAATCCTGGCTCTACCTGGGATTTATTAGCTTAGGACTAACGCTGGGGGTTTTAGCTCCCACACGGGTAGCCCCCCTTGAGCAACTGCTATGGCCGCTACTTGGTGTGTTGCTCTACGCTACCTTTACCCAAATACCGCTACTGCATATAAAACAAAGTGTTGCTGATGTGCGCTTTATGACAGCACTGCTGGTCGGCAACTTTGTTGTCATCCCGGCGTTATTAGGGCTTTTGGTGCTGTGGCTACCGCTTTCCCCGCCGGTGATTGCCGGGGTGCTACTGGTGCTACTGGTGCCCTGCACGGATTGGTTTATTACCTTTACGCATTTAGGCAAAGGCGATGCTGCCCGCGCAATTGCGGCAACGCCGCTATTGCTATTGGTACAGATGGCTGCATTACCCGTTTATCTCTGGCTATTTTTGGGCGGCGAGTGGTTTCAGCTAACTTTTTCCACGAACCTACTCAGCGCGTTTGCAGGGGTAATTTTGCTACCCTTGATGTTGGCATGGCTAACCGAGCTTGGCGCCCAACGATACCGCGCCATTGAACGAACCACGCAACAGCTTGGCTACCTGCCGGTGCCGCTGTTGGCATTGGTGGTGTTAGTGATTGCCGCTACGCAGGTTAATAGCGTGCTGGCACTTGCCCACGTGCTGCTTCAAGTCGTGCTTATTTTTGCGGGCTATTTGGTGGTTGCGGCAATGCTAGGCAAACTACTGGGCAAGTTATTTAAGCTCCCCGCCACCAGTGCGCGAACCCTCGTCTTTAGCTTCGGGACGCGCAACTCCTTTGTGATGCTGCCCATTGCGCTAACCCTGCCAAACGGGTGGCAAGCTGCGGTGGTAGTGATTGTGTTTCAATCTTTAGTAGAACTATTTGGCATGGTGGCGTACTTACGCTGGGTGCCGAAGCTGCTGCCCTCTAGCCATTAAAAAGCCGGCACACTCAAATGGTAGAGGGCCGGCTGCGGGAACATGGTGCAAAGCGAGCTAATGTTTACATGCTGATTGTTAACCCTCCGTTAGTAGCGCAAGGATTAACGTAAAATCAGCACCGGTATTTTGCTATTACGCAGCATCGCGGTAGTGGTGCTGCCCACTAGCAGGTGGCGAATACGTGAATGGCCATAGGCCCCCATCACCAGCAGGTCAATACCATGCTCTTTCTCATACGCTTGCAGGGTATCGTCCACCTCACCAGGGCGGATAGCGCCTTCTGCTTTGTGACCAGCATCGCGAAGCGTACTAAGTGCCCAATCAAGCTGAGAATGATGCTCTGCGGTGTCTGAGCCCACAATCAGCACATGACACTCGGCACCTGTAAACAGCGGCGAACGGGCCAGCATTTCCACCCCCTTACGGGCGGTTTTACTGCCATCAAACGCAATCAGCACTTTTTCGGGCTGCTTGAAGGTTTTAGGCACCATAAGTACCGGGCTGTGCATTTCACGCACTACGCGCTCTAGGTTAGAACCAAGGTGCCCACTGGCTTGGTGAGCGGTTTCACCTCGTTTACCCACCACCAGCAAGCGCATATCTTTTTCAAGCGCTACCAGGGTTTCAACGAGTGTGCCATTAAGCTGACGGGTAATGGGGTCGCTCACCCCATCATCTATCGCCCGCGCTTTGGCCGCTTCCAGCATGTGCTTGCCCTGCTCGCGATTTACCTTGGCGCGCCTCTCGTCAAGCTCGGAAAGCTCTTTCATCAGGCGCTCACGGGCACCAAACCGAAGGTTACCCGATAGATTTTGCTCGTCGGGCACTTGAGAGTGGTTATCCACCACGTGCACAAAACTTAATGGAGCACTCAGCGCCAAACTTGCCCAAGCGGCGTAATCACATACGCCTTCTGAGAACTGGGAGCCATCAATTGCGGCAAAAACGTGTTCACTCATTTCGCTCTCCTTGCGGTGGTTAGTGGCCGCCCATCAGTTTTTCAACGGCTGCGGGGTCATTATGAACCGCATAGCGGTCTACCACCGTCGCGCTGGCTTCATTGAGGCCGACTAACTCAACCTCGGTACCTTCACGACGGAACTTAATCACCACGCGATCAAGCGCCTGAACAGCGGTAATATCCCAAAAGTGCGCACGGGAAAGATTAATAGTGACCTTATCGATGCTCTCTTTGAAATCAAAAGCACCAATAAAACGCTCAGAAGAGGCAAAAAATACCTGGCCAACCACTTGATACTCGCGCTCTTTACCAGCATCCACTTCTTTAGAGCCAATGTAGAGAATGTTACCCACTTTGTTGGCAAAGAACATTGCCGCCAGTAGAACACCCACAAAGACACCAATCGCTAGGTTGTGCGTTACTACCGTAACGATAACCGTAGCGACCATGACAAAGTTGGTACTCATGGGGTGCTTTTTCAGATCGCGGATCGATTCCCAGCTAAAGGTACCTATGGCCACCATAATCATTACGGCCACTAACGCCGCCATAGGGATTTGCGATACCCAATCGGAAAGAAATACCACCATCATCAGCAATACGACACCGGCGATAAGCGATGAAAGACGTGTACGGCCACCAGATTTAATGTTGATCACCGACTGACCAATCATCGCGCAACCTGCCATACCGCCCAGTAAGCCTGAACCAATATTGGCAATACCTTGACCTTTACACTCGCGGTTTTTATCGCTGGGGGTATCGGTTAAGTCATCCACAATCGTCGCTGTCATCATCGATTCCAGCAGACCCACCACGGTCAACATTAGCGCTGTGGGGAAAATAATCATTAACGTTTCAAAGTTAAGCGGTACATCCGGCCACAAGAACATTGGCAGGGTATCAGGCAAGTCGCCCATATCGCCGACACTGCGAATCTCCATACCGCTCACCATATACACCACGGTCAGCACCACAATGCACACCAGCGGGGATGGGATCGACTTACCAATCACGGGTAAATAGGGGAACAGATAAATAATGCCCAAGCCTGCAACGGTCATGGCATAGACGTGCCACGTCACGTTGGTTAACTCAGGTAGCTGCGCCATAAAGATCAAAATCGCCAGCGCATTCACAAAACCAGTGACCACCGAGCGAGATATAAAGCGCATTAGCTCAGCAAGCTTTAAGTAGCCTGCAATGATCTGTAAGACACCCGTTAAGAGGGTCGCAGCCAGTAGATACTCAAGGCCGTGATCACGCACCAACGTGATCATCAGCAGCGCCATGGCGCCGGTGGCTGCAGAAATCATGCCCGGGCGACCGCCGGTAAAGGCAATCACTACCGCGATACAGAAAGAAGCATAAAGGCCGACTTTAGGGTCAACACCTGCAATGATTGAGAACGCAATCGCCTCAGGAATTAACGCCAGCGCGACGACAATACCTGAGAGCGTGTCGCCCTTAATGTTAGAAAACCACTCTTGCTTGCTGAAAAGGGTCATTCAGGGAGTCCATGGTTAAGGGTTTAAAGACACTGCACGCCACAGCCGCAAACAAAGGCAGCTAAAAGCGTAGGGTAACGAGATGTCGGAAATAGTATCTATCGAAGACGCAAAAGCGCCGATAGCCAAATAACGGCAACGAGGTGCCACAGCGCCGACATAACGCGAAGAGCGTCATAGCGCTGATAAGGAGGGGAAACCTAGGGTGGAGTCATCAGCCCTGGTATCGGCAGAGCAATGGCTGCCATAGCATTGTTCATAAAAAGGACACCTTACTGTTCTATCGTCGTTATTCAGGCGAGATAACACCTGCTAAGTGCTTTCACATCATCCCGAACGCGGCATTCTACCAGTAAAGCACTCAAGCCGCACCCGTCACCCTAGACGTTTAGACGACGGCTTCGGGATGACCTGTTGCCTTGCCATGGCTTACCATAAGCCACCTTATAGATAGAGAAACGCTCAGCGTTTGGGCGAATGATTTTACGTTAGAGGAGCAGTATATGAGCCAGTCAATTGCAGTGATTAAGGGTGATGGCATTGGTCCCGAGATTATGGATGCAACCCTGCAAGTGCTGGACGCGCTAGATTGCGGCTTAAATTACGAGTTTGTTGATGCTGGCCTAGGCGCGCTTGAAAAGCACGGTACGCTGATTCCTCAAGCGTCACTGGACGCTATTGAAAAATATGGCCTTGCCCTGAAAGGCCCGCTTACCACGCCGATTGGTAAGGGGTTCTCCTCTATTAACGTGCAATTGCGCCGCCATTTTGACCTGTACGCCAATGTGCGCCCCGCCATTAGTTTCCCCGGCACAAAATCGCGCTACGACGATATCGACATGATTACCGTGCGAGAAAATACCGAAGGCGCCTACCTCTCCGACGGCCAGGAGATGATTGACGACGGCAATACCGGCATCTCGGTGATTAAGGTCACTCGCCAAGGCTCTGAACGCATCGTGCGTTACGCCTTTGAGCTGGCCAAAGCCAACGGCCGTAAGAAAGTGACCGCAGTGCATAAAGCCAACATTATTAAAACCAGCTCAGGGCTGTTTTTAGATGTAGCACGGGAAATTGCCAAAGAGTATCCAGAGATCGAATTCCAGGAAATGATCGTGGATAACGCCTGTATGCAGCTGGTGATGAACCCCCATCAGTTTGATGTGGTGGTCACCACTAATCTGTTTGGCGATATTCTTTCTGACCTGTGCGCTGGGCTAGTGGGCGGTTTAGGCTTAGCACCTGGCGCTAACATCGGCGAAAAAGCCGCGATTTTTGAAGCGGTACACGGCTCAGCACCGGATATTGCAGGCCAAAAAATTGCTAACCCTTGCGCCCTGCTCTTGGCTGCAGCACAGATGCTTGATCACTTGGGCATGAACGCAAAAGGCGACGCTATCCGCCAGGGTATTCGCACAGTACTGGAAACCCGTCGTGATATGGTCACCCCTGATATGGGCGGCACCGGCACTACTGATACCTTCGCTCAAGCATTGGTGGAACACGTTAAAGCGTAAGTGCAGCGCACAAAGCACTGCTATCAGCTTTTGAGTCTGATAGCGGTGCTAGCCATTAACGGAAGCAAAGCGCAACGGAAGCAAAGCGCTATTTATAAGCACTATTTCTTAAGTCCTAATCCTGACCTGTGAGCGCTTAAGCACTAAGCCCACGTAAAATATGCGCCACCTGTTGCTCGGCTTGTTGCTGGCTAGCGCCACTTTTTAGCAACATCCGTAGCCCGGACATGGAAAGTGTTAAAAAGTAAGCCAGACTTTGAGCATCGCGCGCTGCGGGAATGGCTCCTTCTTGTTGCGCTTGCTCCACTACGTTGACAAAAAACTGAGTAATCGCCTGCACGCTCTCTACAGCGGCATCCGACACCGCCGTTCCTGTATTACCAAGCTCGGTGGCCGAGTTGAAAATCAAACAGCCAAGCGCTGCCTGCTCACTTTCTGCTTGCTGCGCCGTACGCTCCAGCATGCCTTGAATAAACGCCCAGGCACTCTCTTCTTGGGCAAGCGATTCAGCCAGCCGCTCAAGCAGTGCTTCTCGGTAGCGAGCAAGCACCTGCAAAAACAGCGCCTCTTTATTCCCATAGGCTTGGTAAAGACTGCTACGGGAAATATGCATCGCATCCAACAAATCACGCATAGAAGTATGGTGATACCCCGAACGCCAAAACGCATGCATCGCAGCGGTCAGCGCCACTTCGGGCTCATGCTGTAGTGGTCGACCAAGACGCATTTTCACCACCTCAACATCGGCATTTAAAATTAGCGTGTTAATGTAGCACACCTTTCTCTTGCCAATGCAGCCATCACGCGCCCACCAAAAGGAACGCGATGTGTTGCCATCAGCATATTAATTAAGCAGTTCACGCACCTGCTTTACTCCTTCACGAGCAAACTGCACTGGGCGCGAGTCGCTAATCGTCCAAGCTGCCATTGAACCATCGTACATCGCAATATTGCTAAAATTGGCCACTTCACTTAATACAAACCAGTCTGTCGCCGCCCAGTGTCCCGTGTTGCAGAATGCAATCGTACGCTCACGACTATCTAAATCGGCTGCATTGATACGTGACTGCAGACCATCAATATCTAAATAGTAAGCACCGCTTTGATTGTTTAGATGCGTTTGATGAGGAAGACTACGCGCCCCCGGAATAGTACCTGCCACCCTTACAGCTGGGGATGTTGTGTCGCCTGCAAAATAGTCCGCCGGCCGCGCATCAACCAGCTGTGCCTGAGTGTCGCGGGCGGCTTCCACATCCTCAGTAGAGGCAATCAGCTCCTCACGAAGAGTAATCGCTTTAAACTCAGCCGCGTCAAAACTAGCAGGCTCACCGCTAGCCACCTCAAAGCCTTGCTGCTGCCAGCCAGAGAAACCGCCATTTAAGATGGCAACATTGTCGTGGCCCAGTACTTTAAGCGTCCAGTAAACCCGCGCTGCACTGCCAAAATCGGTGGCACCGGTACCTGCTGGCACAATGACCACCGCGCTATCGTTATCAACCCCCACGCTGCCAATCAGGCTTTCTAGCTTACCCACC
The DNA here is from genome assembly GCF_000236625.2 of Halomonas sp. GFAJ-1. Taxonomy (NCBI): domain Bacteria; kingdom Pseudomonadati; phylum Pseudomonadota; class Gammaproteobacteria; order Oceanospirillales; family Halomonadaceae; genus Halomonas; species Halomonas sp. GFAJ-1. The sequence continues at coordinate 21,766 of NZ_AHBC01000043.1, read as the reverse complement.
TCCGGCATTAACCCGGCGACGCTATCGCGGGTTTCGCGCCAGCCAGCATGGGTATAGCTGGTGTAACGGCTGCCAGGAATACGCGCCTCAATGAAGCTGTCTTCATCGCCACCGTTATCTATCGAAGAGCGTACATCAAGAATTACCAACGCCTCGTTATCAAGATGATCATTAAGCCACTGCGCATCCACCAATGGTGTCATCTCAAGGGCATGCGCCGGGGCCGTAAGCCCCAGGGCGAAAAGGGCACCCACAAAAAATCGAATCATGGTCTTTACTCTCATAGCGTGATGGCAGCACAACATCATTGCCGCCTGAATGCATTATTGCGTTTAAGAATACGCATGGAACGACTGGTACATTAATAGCATGATGCGCTATATAGAGTGTTACTGACAATACGCATTAGGCTAATTCATATAGCCAGGAGGGCGTGCAACACCTGCCGCTAGGGGCTCTAACGACACGTTTTTTTTAAAAACAGAGCAAACCGCTGTAAGTAATCCCCTACTCGTGCCACTGAAGAGTAGAACAACGCCAAAGGAGAGTAACGATGCCCACCTCAGCTTCTAGCCCACCGGCCTCATCGCCTACATTTTGGCTAAGCGGAAAACGCCACGCCGAGCAGGATCACTTTTTTCGCCAAACGCTGGAAGCACATGGCTGGGCAGAAGGTGACGAAAAACACTGGCAAGCCGCCTGGGTAACGGGTATGCCGACCAACACAGCGTTTAAAGCGGCCTCTCCTAGCGCCAAGATAAACCATATTCCTGGCAACGCGTCGTTAACCGTTAAAAGTCGGCTTCACGCTAGCCTCAACGCGCTACGCGAACGGACGCGGTGTCACTTTGGCCATGATCACCCCCTCACCCAACGGCTGGCTTTTTTCCCTCGGGCCTATGAAATGCCCAACGACTACCCAGCTCTAATAGAAGACGCAGCGGCTAACCCGGATAAGCGCTGGATTTTAAAGCCCACCAACGCCTCAAAAGGCCAAGGTGTTCAAGTGCTTAAAGACCCTGCCAAGGCGCCTCTTTTGGCCAACTGGCTAGTGCAGGAGTACGTGGCTAACCCACATACCATTCGCGGGCATAAATACGTATTGCGGCTCTATATGCTGGTTGCCAGTATCGACCCGCTGCGTGTCTACCTGTATAACCAGGGCTTTGCCAAGCTGGCCTCTGAACCATGGGACCCTGACGACGTCGACAACCCGTTTAGCCAGTTAACCAACCCGGATATCAACGCGCTCAACCTGAATGCCGAGATCCCCGTGGAGTTTATTGATCTGAAACGCTACCGCCACTGGCTACGTGAGCAAGGCCATGATGAAAACACGCTGTTTGACCAGCTACATGACTTAGCCACGCTCACCGCCCTTTCTGGGGTGGACGCCATGCGTGCGCGTTCTCAAGCAGTAGGTGCAGACCCCCGCGGCTGCTACGAGCTGATTGGCTTGGACTGCCTGGTAGATGATCAGTTAAAGCCCTGGATTTTGGAGTGCAATCTAAGCCCTTCACTGGGGATATGCGCCAAACTAGAGCACGGTGGCGACATCGAAAAGAGCGTCAAAGGCGGTTTGGTGCGCGATATGATCGAGCTCGTTGGCTTGACGCAACCAGTACATGAAGCTGAATTTGATGCAGTAGCACTAGCCGAAGAGCACCAGCGAGCCGGTGGTTTTGTACCGCTCTACCCAGCACATAACCCGCTGCTTACCCAAGCGTATCTGGCGGTTATCGGACTACCTAGCCTGTTAGATTATCGCTTAGCCCACGCAGCAGCGCGCCAAGCGATGACGTTCCGCGCCAACGACGTCAGTGAACTCATCGACGATGACCGCTTGGCGCTCTACCACCATGCTAGCGGGCTTTATTACCAGCTTAACGACAGCGCGGCGCTTATCTGGCTGTTAGTGAGTGAAGGCGAGCCGATTGACAGTATTGTTAGCCACTTGCATGCCGCCAGTGGCGGCCAAGCTACAACGGCCCAATTGGAAAGCGATCTCTGGGCAACGTTAACACCATGGTGGAAGCACGGGCTGCTGGCACCTAGTCACAGCACTGAAACAGCCGCCCAAAAGCAGCAAGCGCGTGAAATGCCAGCTACCTGGCACGGCCAGCTAACCTTTGACCAACGCCGTTGGCCGATTACCGCACCGACAGGCCCTGTTGCCGAGCGCATCACATCGGCGCTTTCTCCACTGCTTTCTCCATTACTAACCACGACCGATGCCACCCCACTAGGCGAGTCGTTGCACCTTTTAGAGAGCGCTAACGGCTACTGTTTAACCACCGACAGTCATGTAGTTAGCTCACGTTTGTCTATCGATGACATTCTGCCGGCCATCACCCATTTCTGCTTACGTAGCGCCGCACGCCAAGAGCATCTTGTGCTGGATATTGCCCTATTAAGTAGCGACCACCAGCATATCGTCTGCCTGCTACCCGAGGGTAACGCCCACCTCAGGGCCATTAACGCCCTGGGTGAAGCCGCTGAGCAGCAAGGGCTAATACTGTCCCGAGGCGCGCGTTTAGCGCTTAACACCCCTGGCGTTATCGAGCCGCTTAATCTGCCGCTCGCCGATACGCCTTTGACGCCCTCACGCCCCCAGCGCTTTGCGGGCATTCTATGGCTGAACGACGCAGCCGCACCCGGCTCAAACGTGCCCAGCTTCCTTGACCTATTAGGCGCGCTACTGCCCTTTGCACAAGAGCAGCAACAGCGTTTAAGCCCTGCCGCTTTAGAAGCACTGCGACAGCTTTGCCAACAGCCGCAGCGCGCACACTTGGGTAACTCAACGCTCACCATTCGCCAAACATTAACGCCCTGGCTTAATCCATCACCTCATTCAACCCCTTCTCGCGCCGCTGTATAGCGGAGAAGTTGCGCCATTCGGCGCCATCAAACGCCATGATTCAGGAGAAACATCATGTCTCAACAAGAAGCCAAACGTCGTCTACTTAGCCGTTTAAGCCGCCAATTTGGTTACACCGCACCGGCGCTTGCGCTAGTGGCTAGCGGCCTTGCCTTTCAGGCACACGCTGACGAACCCACAGAAGCATTTACCAATATGCAAGAAGCGCCGTTAATGCTGGCTGAAGCCCACCATGCAGAAGGTGAAGCCGAGGGAGAGGGAGAAGGTGAGGCTGAAGGAGAGGCCGAGGGTGAAGGCGGCGCTGAAGCTGGTTAAATACCCCCCTTTTCCTTACACGGCCAAGTGCCCTGTGCCGGTTTAATCGCCGGCACAGCTTAACAGGAGCCCGTTATGCCCTCGCCGACACCGTTAAAGTCAGGTTCAAGCGCCACGGCGCTGCTGGTCGATGAAAACCTGCAAGCGCTGGAACAGCTCGCCAGGTTACTGGAACGCACCCCTGCGCCAACCTACCAACGCCTAGTAGGCAGCAGGCAAACGCAATCGCTGGGTAAGCATGTCCGCCATATATTGGAGCACTATCAGACGCTGATAGATGCGCCAGAACTTTCTCCAGCCCCCTCCCTAGAAACCTCTCAATCCACGGCATCGTTGGATTATGAACATCGCCAGCGGGAAGCTGCTCTGGAAAACAACCCTGTTCAGGCACGACAGCGTCTGCATGAGCTGCAGGCAGGTTTAAAAGCTCTGTCAACAACGCCCCACGATACACTGCTGATACTTTGCTACCCCGTCGAAGAACCAGGGCATGCGCCGCCTGTAAACGCGCTGCCGCTGCCCTCTAGTCTAGGTCGCGAGCTTGCGTTTTTAACCAGCCATAGCATTCACCACATGGCACTGCTGAGCCTGCTCTGTGACCAACTGGATATTGCGCTCCCCAGCAACTTCGGCGTACACCCTTCTACGCTGCGCTTTTGGGAACAGCAGCGCAAAGCGCTTTAGCGATGAAGGCACCACCGTCAAATAGAGACACAGCACTACGTTGTGTTGAATAACGAAAGCACCTCCAAACGCATGAAGGTGCCTACAGTGCTCTCGTTATCTAACTGTTGCCTGGCTTACTCTTTGATAAATATCCATACTTGCCGCTTCGCCTTCGCGTTCATCCGGCGCTTGATGAAATGACGATAACGCTGCTATTTGATCATCCGGCTTATCAAATAGCGCCTGTAACTGACGATCATCCAGCTCAGCAAGGCTGTCCTCAGACGCCAACAGCTGCAAGCGAAGCATCGCTTTCAATGCATCAACGCCGACCTTATCGCTATCAACCGTTTTAAAGACCTGCACATAGGCTTCGCCCTCTTCACTGGCCCCCACTTTGACGGGCTGGTCGATAATGTTGACCTGAGTGCCGCTGGGCACGTTATCGAATATTGAGCTGATATCCTCTGGGTACATGCGTATGCAGCCTCGGCTAGCGCGCATGCCAATACCATCAGGCTGATTAGTGCCATGAATCAAGTAACCAGGAATATCCAATAAAATCGCATGCTCACCTAACGGATTGTCAGGGCCAGGTGGCACCACCGCCGGAGCAGGGTCTCCCCGCTCAGCGGCTTCCTCACGCATAGAGCGGGGCGGATACCACGCTGGATTCTCTAAGCGAATGGTTGTTTTGGTAATGCCAAGTGGCGTGTTGTAGCCTTCACGACCAATCCCAATAGGGTAGGTTTCAACCCAGGGCGTTTCTCCTGGTTTGACCTCAGGATAGTAATATAGCCTGAGCTCTGCGACGTTAATCACAATCCCCGTACGCGCCTCGTTAGGTAAGATATGGCGCCGAGGGATGGTCACAGCGGTCCCCTCTCCCGGCATCCACACACTTACTTCTGGGTTCGCAGAAAGAATCTCCTCATAGCCCACGTTATGTGCACGGGCAATATCAACGAGCGTATCGTCTTGATTGGCTACTACCTGATAATCTTGGCCGATAATATCGCCCTTTTCGGGAAGAGGGTAACGATTGTCAGGCATATCCTCCTCACTGCCTTGTGCTAATAAGGGCCATGTCGACACACTCACGGTGGCCAAACCGCATACAGCGATCACGCTCTTTTTTAAAAAAACACGGCGCGTACTGGTGTTCATTAAGCTCATCATGCTTAAGCTCCTTTAACGCTAGCAACAGGCTGGGAACGCGACCATACGATCAGTGCCGCCCCACCCAGTAACATAGGTAGTGTCAGTAAATGGCCCATCGTGACCCAATCAAAGGCGATAAACCCCAAATGCGCATCGGGGAGGCGAACGAACTCCACGGCAAACCTAAAAACGCCGTAGGCAAGTAAGAAAACACCTGATATAAAGCCTCGTTGCGCAGGTCGGCTTGCTAACCACCAAAGCAAAGCAAACAGCACCACGCCTTCTAAGAAAAACTCATAAAGCGCCGAAGGGTGGCGTGGCTCTGGCCCTAGATGAGGAAACACCAGCGCCCAAGGCACATCGCTGATGCGGCCTGGCAGTTCATGGTTAATAAAGTTGCCTAACCTACCGGCACCTAAACCAATGGGTACCAAAGGCGCAATAAAATCCGTGGTGTCTAAAAAACCCAACTGCTTTTTCCGAGCAAATAGCACCGCTGCGGTTAACACCCCAAGCAGCCCACCGTGGAAGCTCATCCCCCCATCCCACACATGGAATACCCACACCGGATTACTCAGCCACTGCTCCATGCCATAAAACAACGCATAGCCCAAGCGCCCACCGGCCACGACGCCAATAGCGCTATAAAACACCAAATCACCAATGTCTTCGTTGCTAAGCCCTAAATAAGCAGCACGCCGCCGCCCTAACCACCAAGCAGCTAAGAAGCCCACTAAATACATCAGGCCATACCAATGAATCACTAGCGGCCCAATGGCAATGGCCACAGGGTCAATTGCAGGATATTCCATTACCGTTCTCCATCTATCCAACACATACGTCGTGCCCGCACAGATGCCATCAGCACGCTGCGCATTGCGGCGATTTTCAAATAACGACTAGAGAGATAATGAAACGCGGGGAGGTTTATCCAAACGATTAGGCAGGCGTTGTGGGAAGGGCTGAAATGTCAGCCAATGCGGAGAGTGTACAGGAGCAACACCTGCTATTTGCCCAGCCGCTGACTGTGCAAAGGGTGAGCATGAGGCTTCGTGATATTCAGCATTTGTTGTAGGCGTACTGGCTAAGCAGCGTGAATCGTCAGCAGCAACAGGGGGCTCATCGAAAAAGCAGCTGACAGCACTCATGCCGCCAGCGCTAACGCTAGAGGCAGCCAGTAGCACCATCAAAAAAAGTGCGGAGAATTGCTTAATACCCGCGTTACGCATACAGCGCCATTTTATCTAACATCTTGCTCCCTTGGCTTACGCCGATGACGTATGCAGTGCATATTTAACATAACAAAAACGATCAGTCCAAAATGTAGCGGCTTGCACAATACCCCTCCACGTCCATTCAAGCCGCTTGTTGCACTCCAACGGTTGCGCTAAAAAACCTCTGATCAGCTATCGCAGTGGCCGTCCGCTCCTCCCGCAAATGTTTGCTGGGCACTCACAACATAGGCTGCCAGAGCCGCTAACTCGTCCGACTCCCAATCGAGTGGCTCTGCTTCCATGGGCGCCACCATACAAAGCTGCACCATCTCATCGGCATGCACTGTTTCCATACCAAACATATTGGTGCCCATCGCAACGGCATGAGGATAAGGCTGATTAAAGGTGTCCTGATAGCCCGACTGACCATCGGCACCGTGGCAGCTAGCACAGGAAAGACCATTACTGCTCAAGGAAGAATCGTTAAAGAGCGCCTTCCCCCGCTCGACCAATGAGGCGGGGTTATTACCGCTTTCATCGTAACCGGGCACGTAGCTATCCGGCCGCGACACGGCTTGTGTACGCACATTGGCTGGCGCGCCAGCCTCAGCCTCGCCCTCGGCCTGGGATTCCCCTTCTGCCTCACCTTCAGCTTGCGCTTCGCCTTCACCCTCAGCCTGGGCGTCACCTTCTGCCTCTCCCTCTGCTTCCGCCTCGCCTTCAGGTTGGGCTTGGGCCTCCGCGTGATGGCTAGCCAACAGCAGCGTTGTAGGGGCTTCGCCGTAGGCATACACCGCCTGGCTGTTGGCAACGGCTTGTAACGTCACTCCCCCCGCTATCAGTGCTAAAACAGGCGCGGTATAACACATTTTCAGACGCAGTTTACTGAGTAACTTATGGCGTTTTTGCTGTTCTTTAGACATGGCACCCACCTCTTATCACTGTTGTTATTCGAGCGCTGACCCACACCGCAGCCGCTCTATTTATTTTTTGCTTGTCTTTGTTGTGTGTTGTTGTTGAGTAACACCTATTGGTGACGGCCAAGGCAAAACCCTTACACCCCCATGACTTAAAAACTGCCCAATATGAATAAAACGAAAAAATTGACCATTGCTATTTCTGTACTCAACGTTCCATAATCAAGTCAAGCCAAACCGCTGAACAAACCGGGGCATAACCCAACATTCAGAAGGAGATTGAATAAATGACGGATTTCACACTGCACACAACCGATACCGCGCCAGAAGAAGCCAAAGCGAACTTGCAGGCGGCAGAGAAGAAAATGGGCTTTCTGCCCAATATATTCGCCAAAATGGCAGAAGCACCAACGCTGCTAGAAGCCTACTTGGCACTCGACGGGATTTACGCTAAAACCAGCCTTAGCCCGGTAGAGCAACAAGCCGCACTGCTCGCGATCAGCGCTGACAATCACTGTGCTTTTTGCGTTGCTGCCCACACCGGCGGGATCAAAAAAGCCGGTGCCGATGATGCAACTGTTAAAGATTTACGCGCCCGTACGACCCCAAACGATGCTAAGTTGGCAGCGGTAACTCGCTTTGCCCGCCACTTGAATGCTCAGCGCGGCTGGGCCGAACAAGCCGAGTTAGACGCGTTTTTGGAAGCCGGTTTCACGCAACAACAAGTACTCGAACTGGTTATCGCTTGTGCGTTGAAAACGCTTTCAAACTACACTAACCATGTTGCAGGCACCCCGCTCAACGAAGAGCTTAAGCCACTCGCCTGGGAAGCCCCAACGTCATAACGTAAGCGCAGCGTCCGATGGTCGTTAAGGCGGCTATCCGTTGTATTTAAAAACACTCGTCTGAGTGCTCTTCTGGGGACGCATGTGAACACTGACACTCTTTCCATTGAAGGCCATATCGCTGCCCTAAGGCCGAAGCTAATTGCGTTTGCACGGCTGCAGTTGCGAGATAGTGTTGCCGCTGAAGACACGGTTCAAGACACCCTTATCGTCGCACTGGAGAAGCACGACGCTTTCGCTGGGCGTTCAGCGTTTGAAACCTGGGTATTTGGCATTTTAAAAAACAAAATTCTTGAGCGTATACGCTACGAACGACGTTACTGTTCTTGGCAAGATGGTTCTTGGCAAAACAGTGAGCAGAGTGATGAAGATGCTTTCGAGAATTTGTTTCAAGACAATGGGCGTTGGCAACCGGCACATAGGCCTCAATCCTGGGGCAACCCAGATCAAGTTCTTGAAAACGCCTCCTTTTGGAAGTTATTAGACACCTGTTTACTAGTACTACCCGACAGCACAGCCCGCGTATTTACGATGCGTGAACTTATGGGGCTCACCACCCAGGAAATTTGCGACGCACTTTCGCTAAGCGATGCTAACTGCTGGGTGATGCTACACCGCGCTAGGTTGAAGCTACGCGCCTGTATCGAAAAAGGGTGGTTAACATAAAATGAAAAAGAAGACGGCAAAAACTCCGCCTCGCCGCAAGCCAGCAAAGCGTCGGTTAATGAGAGTAGCTCGCAAACTACTGGTAGCGCTTGCATTTCTAGCAGTGCCTATCGCTTGGCTGATCGTAAACGAACGCACTGCCAGCGCCGAATCAGACCTTAGCGTTCTTGGCGGTGGAACGCCGGTCGCCGTGCAAATTCATGATCATAGCTGCCCGCTTTGCCAGCGCTTAAAAGCCAATGCTGAAGACGCATTAGCTCAAATGGATGCTCCGCCCGCTTGGCGTATTGTGGACATTAACACCACAAAAGGCGCTGACTTTGCCAACCAATATGGCGTTGGTCACGTAACGATTCTGCTCTTTGATGGGCAAGGAAATCGCCAGGATACGATTCAAGGGGTCACCAGCACGCCTTCGTTGCGCTCGTCTTTTGAACAGTTAACGGCCTCACGTCGCTAGCGTCATAACGTTTTTCAACCTCAGTGGCTAGCCTTTTTCAGGCCCTTTATCCTTTATATAGTGGCTCGATGTAAGGAAAAGCGCTTAGCAAACACTGAACCCAAAAGATTCAGCGCTGACGGTTAGTATCCACGGCCAGTGCAGAATTTTCGCCTGGTGAAAGGAGAGCCACATTATGATTATGTGCCGTGAGGCGACGCGCTTAATGTCACTCAAACAGGATAAAACGCTTAGTTTCCGTGAGAAGGCATCACTGGGGTTTCATCTCTCTATGTGTGGCGCCTGCCGAGCCTGTGCTCGCCAGTTCGACCTGTTACATAAAATAGGTAGCCACCACCCCGCATCGCCAGACAAGCCAAACAGCGATAGTGATCCTTATGAGCCGCGCTAGTGCCCTAACGGTTCTAACCGCGGCCATAGCGTGCCTGTTCGCCATACCGTTTTCAGCAGCCCATGCCCAAGCGATTCACTTCTCGCCTAACCAGATCATGACCTGGCCTACGCGTAGTTTTTCCGGTGAAACCCATTACGACATTGTTGAAAAATCGGTTCACTGGAGCACGAAGCGTTTCAAGCTCTATTGATCAGTTAGCCCTAGAATCTCCTAACTGATGCATAAAAAAAGCCAGCACCGAAAAGTGCTGGCCTACGATTTTGACACACTCGACCTAGCGCAATGTTGTTTTACGCAGGTAAGGCAGAACCGCATCAAACTCACCAAACTTCTGCTTGGCGTCTTCATCCGACACACTTGGCGGGATAATCACATCTTGGCCGACGGTCCAATCAGCAGGTGTGGCCACACCATGTTTTGCGTTAGTTTGGAGGGCATCAAGGGCACGCAAGATTTCCGCAAAGTTGCGCCCCACGGTCATCGGATACGTCATGGAAAGTTTCAGTTGCTTGTCCGGGCCAATAATAAACACCGAACGCACGGTGGCGCTATCAGCCGGCGTGCGGCCATCGGGCAGATAAGCATCTTCCGGCAGCATGTCGAAGAGTTTAGAAACGTTTAGCCCTTCGTCGGCAATAATCGGGAAGCCCACCGTGCTGCCGCTAAACTTTTCAATATCCCCCGCCCAGCGTTTGTGGTCTTCCACACCATCGACAGAAACGCCAATGACCTTGGTGCCACGTTTTTCCCATTCCGCACTTAACGTAGCAACCGCACCAAACTCGGTAGTGCAGACCGGCGTGAAATCTTTCGGGTGAGAAAACAGGATCGCCCAGCTATCGCCAATCCACTCATGAAAACGGATAGGGCCTTGGCTGGTTTCTGCTTCGAAATCAGGTACGACTGCATTGATACGTAATGACATTATCTCTCCTTAACAGGCTTCACGGCACACTGCTACTTTTCCGATTTTGGTGTTCTTCACTTGTTAAGACAACCCACGTTTATCACTCGTTCACGGCTATTGGGGCTGCATGTCTTTTATTACCAGCGTGAATTACCACTGCCACTCACAGCGTGCCACTGCATCGTGGGCATGCAGGCTCTCAGCATGTACCACCTTAAGCTGGAACCCATCGATATAATCCATTTTTCTAAGCACATTATCCAGGCGCTTAGCGGCGTCTTCGCAAAACATTAGGTTTTGCCCATTCGCAAGCGCAAAGGCTTGCTCATCAATGCGCTTCACCGCGGTTTGCAACGCTGTCCCTAGGGCTTTCTCGATACGTTCCACAACTGCTTCCAGCGGTATATCGGCGTTACCGTTTAACCGCACCGAGCAGTGAGCGTGACTGCGCTGGCTGTGAGGCGTGGCTAAAATCCCTTCCTCGCTGCCTAACCAGGCAAGCACAGCCTGTTTAGAGAGTGGAATATCGTCAAAATCCGCTGTAAAAGCCTGCTGAATTAATTGCCGGGCTAATGCAGCTGAACAGGGGCACGTTGACGAATAGCCAACGGCTACCTCTAATTCCAGTTGAAATCCTAACGGGGTAAGCTGGCCATGCAGCGTAAACGGATAACTCTTCCACCCCGCTAGGGGACTAATAAGGGCCTCCCGCTTAAGTAGCACATCCCCGCTAAACATGAGGTATGCATGTGTTGATAACCCTTGATGGCTCTCTAAAAAAGCACCGAGAACACGCTGAATTGATGCTTGTGAAAGAGGTTGATGCTCTAAGGATTCAAGTGCCGTATAGAGCCGCGACATGTGGATGCCACGCGCCTCGGCTGCCTCAAGACTGACGCCCGCTGAAACCTTGGCATTGACTTGGCTTCCAGCCAACACGACAGGCAGCGCAATGCCCTCCATCCCCACCCAGGAAAGAGTGCCCGGTAATTGGGCAGTTTGTTGGGCAATATCGGGTAACGTAACCGCCGTCATTTTACGACCTCATTAGATGGTGTGAAAAATGAATAAAGCTCGGCCACCGTGGCTGGCGCCACGTTTTGGGTAATAAACACAAACCGTGAAATACGATCGCTCACGCTGTTAAGTGGCAGCGGCGCCGGTGGGTGAAAAATGTGCTGAACGCCATGCAGCGCCAAGGGCGCTTCACGGTCAGTCAGGTGAACTACCGCTTTCATACGCAGCATTTTTTCACCCATTAATGACATCACTATATCCAGCCAATTCTCTAGCACCTCCGGGGTAATACGCGCCTCAACACAAAAGCAAAACGCATTGATATGCTCCCCATGGCGAGTGAGCGTCGGCTGGCTGTTTGGTTGGGTTAACGTAGCAACCGTGCTATTTGGCTTACCCTCACCAGGGGTGTGAGGAGCTGCATAATGCGCGTGATAGCTGGCCGCCTTTAACCACTGGTTCACTTGATAGCCTTGTGACGCCCCACGGTATAACCCGGCACCTACCAGTAAGTCGGGCGCGAGATTGCCATTGATTACCTGCCACTGCTCAGCGGCCGGGTTAATCTTAGCTAGCTGATTGGCTAAATAGCCCAAACGCCCTTCATCGGCTAAGTCCGTCTTGGTAATAAGCAGCCTGTCCGCTACCGCCACCTGCCGCTGTGACTCTCGATGCGCTTGCAGCGTTGCTTCCCCGTTGGCGGCATCCACACAGCACACCACGCTATCTAGCTGAAAACGATGGGCAAGCCAGTGGTCGGTCATTAACAGCTGCAAAATAGGCGCGGGGTCGGCAAGCCCAGTGGTTTCGATCACTACACGGGAGGGTGGCGGCTTACCTTTTGCCAGCAGTTCATCTATCGCCTGTTGTAGCGTACGGCTTAAATCGCCTCGCAATGTGCAGCACAAACAGCCACTACTCATCTCTACGACCGCTTGCTCGTCGCTTTGGGTAATCAACTGGTGGTCTAAGCCAATATCGCCAAACTCATTGATCACCACCAGCGTATTTTGCATAGAAGCTTGGCGAACCCAACGGTTGAGCAGCGTGGTTTTACCGCTCCCTAAGAACCCGGTAAGCACATTCACCGGCGTTAGCGTCGTAAACTGCATTACTCCCCCCGCGCTTTGCGGTAATGGTGCTCTTTTTGCTCTTGGCGCTCTTTTGCTTCTATGCAGAGCTTTGCCGTTGGACGAAACAGCAGCCGTGGAATGCCAATGGGCTCGCCAGTCTCTTCACAGTAGCCGTACTCCCCGCTTTCAATGCGCTTTAGCGCCGCATCAATGTTAATGATTAGCCTGCTTTCTCGGTCGGCTTGGCGCAGCGCTAGACGTAGCTCCTCTTCAAACGACGCCTGGTCTGCCTCATCGCTGTCGCGTTCATGGGAGGCGATAGCCGCTTTGACCTCTCTTAGGTGCGACGTTAGCTCCTCGCGCTCGTCTAATAAACGCTGCTTAAAAAACGCCAGCTGTGCGGCGTTCATATAGTCACTTTCAGGTTGTGCCAAAAGCGCACTCTCCTGCACTTTTTGCATGGAGGCGGGCGTCGCGTTGGTGTCTGATTCACTAGGGGATAGATGAGTATCACGTTGCAATGGGTGGCCTCCTTTTGATAAAAACGTTATAACATAACAAATAAAGTACTTCGACTCATACTTCCCTAGGAGCTTTGCTATGCCTACCCCCTATTCAACGACAGCGACTACCCTAGATGTATACCCAAACGCCGCGATAGATAGTGACATCAGCGTGCTGCCGCGTATTTTTGAAGAACACATTAGCATTGCTATTTTCAAACGCACGCTGCCCGCTGAAATAGCGATAAGCGCAAATGCCCAGTGCCAAACTAGCCGCGATTGGCAGTACGGATGGCTAGGCAGCCCAACAGACGCACTGAGAGAAGACCTCTACCGCAAACTTCCAGAACCCTCAGCAGGGGATGCACTGATTGAGGATATTGCGACGGTTGCCGAAGCCATCGCTTATCTCTTTGATACCGACACCGTCGGCATTCGGCTACGCTTATTAACCGCCGCCATGTGCCCGCGTTTTCACTGCGATAACCTCCCTGTGCGCTTAGTCGCCACCTACGCGGGCCCTGGCAGCGAATGGCTGCCCGAACACGCCGTTAACCGTGCAGGACTAGGCGCCCCTGCGCCCAACCGCCCAGAGATCGTACGCGATAGCCACGCCATTCAGCGTATGCAAGCAGGCGACATTGGATTGATAAAAGGCAGCGGCTGGGAAGGCAGTGAAGAGCGCGGTTTAGTGCACCGCAGCCCAGCACTTAGTGCGGGCCAAAAGCGGTTACTGCTTACTATTGACCCGGCTTAACCTTCTTCCATTATATGGTCCACCCAACGCGCCTTCGCTGCACCACGCGGACATAAAAGAGCGCCGCTAAAGAAGTCGAAAAAATCGCATCAGCACTTAAATCAGCACTTAAACACCACAGCACTTAAACACCACAGCGCTAAGGCCAGGATGGCACGATACTAGCGTCGACTTTCGCCACCCGGTCGCCCTGGTAAAACACGCAGCAAGCGCAGCCCCCATAACAGCATACCCATGGCCACATGGGTTATAATTAGCATCGGCGCGAAGGGCTGGTCCCACCAAAGGCTCAACCACCAAGCGGCCATAAAAGTAATGAGCCCAAGCAATATAGTGCGTTGTATCCAGTGCTGCAGGCAGCGAGCCTGTAGCGCACTCATCCAGGCGGGAAACAGCAGCGTCGATAGCGCCGCAGGAACGCCAAACACCATAGCTCCCATGACAATCACTGCCACCAGCCACCCAGCCTCTAAAAGTCGCGCGGATAAGCTGGGTGTGACCCACGACGCCACGTTAGGCGCTAACTGCCCCCGCAACCATGTCCGCCTAAGTGTCCAGAACAGCAGCAGTGAAACCAGCGTTAAGCCGATGACTGCCCATGTGTCCGAAGGCACCACAAAATAGAGCTGACCCTCCGCCCAACGCGCTGCCGCTAAGCTAGCTTGCGGTGCGTTGGCGGCCAGCAGTGTCACTAGTGCTAAACCAGCCAAAAAGCTCGCTAGCGCTGCATGCTCCGCTTGTCGTTGCACCCGCAGTAGCCACATCATCGCCCCGCTTACCCCTAACGCTATAGGGAGAACCGGCCAAGACAGCGCCGATGCTGCGACACCGCCAACCGCCGCCCACTGGCTGAGCGCCAGCGCCTGCCAAGCAGATCCTTTCAGGAACAGCCCAACACCTGCTAATGCAAGCAACAGCGTCATGCCAACACCTGTCAGCAGCGGCAGCCAGAGCATGTCAGGCAGCATCCAAACACGCCTCCAATGGCAGTGACTTGGCACCACAGGCGTCGATCATGCCACGGTCGTGACCGGTCATGAGCAGCGTGACATTTTGAGAAAGCTCTTTCATCAGCTCAACGGCTATCTGCTTAACCGCCTGATCCAGATGGTTCGCCGGCTCATCCAACATCACTAGATGCGGTACTTTAACGCCTGCGCCTGCAGGGGGTGTTAATGCAGCCGCCAGCCTCAAAAGCTGCCATTGCCCCCCGCTAAGGGAGTCAATCCGCTTCGGCAGCAGTGCCGCTAAACGCGGAAGTTCAGGCGGCACAATGCCCATGGCAGCAAACCAGTCATGACCTGAAAGCGGCCAGGGGTCGCGGCGCATACTCTCCTGAGCCAGCAGCATCAGTGTCAGCTTTGGATAGCGCCAAAAATCGCCGGAAAACACCGCTACTTGACCAGCAATCGCTTTGAGCAGTAGTGACTTACCACTGCCATTCGGCCCAGTAATCGCAAGCCTTGCCCCCATGGGGATGATCAAACTCAACGGCCCTACCAAGGCACGCTCCACACCGAGCGATGCTTGATCTAGCGCCACAATCACATCAGCACTTGGCATTTAGTGCGCCTCCAGCGCGTCGACCCATGTTCGCATCAGGGTGAGATACCCCTCTAGCGTTGGTGTCTGTGGTTCTAAAGGGACGCTTGACGCGGGCCATGCCAGGTAACGTTGCAAAAACTCCGCCCCCCTAGCGGGCTGAAAGTTGGCGTAGAGCACGCGGCCAGCTGTGCCTTGCAACTCGTCAACTAGCTCGCGTAGATGGCGTGCTCCTGGTGGAATACCTGGCGCAGGTTCCAGGTACCCCACTACGTTTACCGGCAACCACTCTTCCAAGTAGTCAAGATCTTCGTGGTAAACCACGATGCGCTGCTCAGCCACGCCCGCTGCGAGCTCTTTCGCTTCATCATGCAGGGCTCTTGCCAAGACGTCCGCGCGGGAACGGTAATCCTCGGCATGCTCTGGATCCAGCTGCGCTAATCGACGTGCCAATGCCTCACCCAGCGTCGCCATGCGCAGTGGGTCGACGTTGAAATGCGGATTCCCTTCAGCGTGCACATGTCCAACGTTCGGACCATCCATGGTGATAGAGCGCCTAAGCGGTAAAATATTGGCGCTAACAAAGTGTGTGTCACGACCACTATTCACCGCTGGGTTCGCAGCACCGCGTTGAGCTGCAGGGAGCCAGCCCTCCTCTAGGCCCGCTCCCACCTCCAGCAGCACATCGGCCCGACGCAGCGCCGCCATAAAGCTGGGGCGCGCGTCCAGGTAGTGGGCATCGCGGTCTGGGGCAGCCAACACGGTCACCGATACCTGATCCCCACCTACTTCGTTAGCTAACATACCGAGACTTGCCGTCGTCGCAACGATATTAAGTGTCGCCAGCGCTGGGAACGGCAGGCTTATTAACAGCGTTAGGGCGAGAGCCCCAACGCTGCGCTTTAGCATAAGTCGCATTTAACGCTCCTTAGAAACGGTGGGCGCCGTGTGCCCCTAGTGCCACATTGACCTGGAACATTAGCTCCAAGCCGCGATCACGCTCGCCATTGTTGGCGGCAAAGTCGTTGTGGCTCAGCTGAGTGCGTAAAAACACCTGCTCAACAGGGCGAAACGTCACTTGGGCACTATGCCGATAAGAGGTGCTAAGCGACTCTACTTCCGTAGGATGAAAGTCGACCACTTTATTGGTCAGACCCAATGCCTCGGTGCGCAAGCCTGCCTGCCAACGGGGCGCTACGCCATAAACAGCTTCTAGGTACATTCCATCCTGGCGCTCACGGTGGCGGTCCCGCTGCTCCCAGTTGCCATGCTCAACGTACTCGTCAAGATTGCGCCAAACGTGGAAGTATTCACTGGTAACACGCCAGTCGCCTTGGCCATAGGAGCGCCCGGCATCGTAACGGTAAGCAAGGTCTAAACCTGCAAACCAAGCATCGCCTTCAAGCGCATGAGCGTGATGGCCGTGATCTTCTACACGAGCTACCTGACGGTTATAACCAGTCGACGCGCCTAATTGCAGGGCGTGGTCTGCTCCAAGATCTGGCCCTGTTTTCACAAAGGCAGTAAATAGCGTTGGCGCACTATACTCTGAATAAGGGGCACCGCCATGGCTGTGTCCGTGCCCGTGATCGTTATGGCCATGCCCGTGATCGTCGTGACCATGCCCGTGATCATCGTGGCCATGCCCGTGATCGTCGTGACCATGCCCGTGATCGTCGTGACCATGCCCGTGATCATCGTGGCCATGCCCGTGATCGCCGTGACCATGCCCGTGATCGCCGTGACCACTGGCGACGGCGACAAAGCGGTTAAAGTGGCCGTTTTCTCCCTGTAACACTTCAATACCGAATCGTGTAAACGTCCGCGTTGGCGCTACCCAGCTCGCCTGTATCCCCGTTTCTTGCAGACCGTGGTCACCAAATAGGAAACGATTCACCAGCGGACGATCAGAAAAGTCCCAGTCATGCGGGTGGCGGCTATTCATGTACCCCACGTCTGACAGAAACTTACCACCCTTAAGCTGAAACCCTGCCGGTAACGCACGCGTAACTAAGTAGGCTTCTTCAACTTCTATGTGATCCTCATCAAACCCTACTAGCAGCGTGCCATCTAATAAGTCGCCCAGCCGCGATTCAATGACCAGTTCGGAATGCCCAAGGTTGAAGCCTTCACTCAGACCGTGGTCATGGCTGTGGCTGTGTCCGTGGTCATGGCCATGATCATGGCCTGAAAAACCAGCCGGCGTCTGATTACCGCTGGATATTTCGTTATAAAAAAATCCTTCCAAAATCAGCGAGACATCAATTTCCAAGCCAGTATCTCTGCTGCCTTCCGCCACCGCGATGGGCGGTATAAAAAGTGCTGCGGTCGTCAGTCCTGCAAGCACACTCTTCAACCCACGTTTACTCATTAATCAATCCCTTACACAATATAGTTATGATATATCATAACTATACGTTAATAGTATAATTATCAGTCGCTTATTAACGGCAGGCGCCCACAGTCACATTTTAGTGGCCGACACCTATTAAAATATTATGTTATAACATAACATAATTCAAGAAGAGCCCCTGTGAAGAGGTCTGCCATAAAAAAACCGGCGCATTACGCGCCGGTCAACAATCGAAACCTAACAGGCAACCTTCATTTAGCAATCAACACTCCGACCACATTCTAACCAGGTTGTTATACGTGCCCGTAAGGGCAACCAACTCATGGTGCGCCTCTCCTTGCTCCGACCTTAGTCGACGCAGCGACGTGTCCATTTCATAAAGTAAACGGCGCTTTTCTGTGTCGCGAATCAGGCTTTGCATGAACATATAGCAGCCCAGTCGCTCACCGCTTGTCACCGCCGTGACTTCATGTAGCGAACCCGACGGATAGGTAATTAAGCTCCCTGCCGATAATTTAACGGTTTGTTCGCCGAAGGTGTCGGTAATTTTCAGCTCGCCCCCTTCGTACTCATCCGGATCAGACAGAAACAGCGTTGCCGACACATCGGTGCGCAAATAGCTGCCGTCTGGCAGTGGACGCAACGTGCTGTCAATGTGCTTACCGTAGTGACTATCTTCCACCGTGTAACGATTGAAGTTAGGTGGAATAATTTTTAAAGGCAGTACAGCGCTCATCACTTCTGGCGTACGGTTTAATGCACGCATCACGATAGTGCGCATATCGCGAAGCACCGGTGACTGCTCTGGGATTTGCAGGTTCTTTTTCACCTGTCGTGCCTGTGGGCCCGCACTAATGCCACGCGCCCACTCGGCCTCTAATAGCTGGCGACGCATGGTCGCCAGCTCTTCAGGTGTCAGAATATTTTCAAAACTGACAATCATAAGTTAGCTCTTAGAAGTCGTAGCGAAGCGTTGCAATGGCATGGCGGCCTGGGCCAGGAATCCCTTGCGCACCGCCTTCCGCTAGCTGAGAAATATAGTCTTTATCCGTCAGGTTAAAGGCATTCACACGAAGCTGTAGTTCATCGGTAAAGCGATAAGCCGTTGACGCATGGAACACCGAGTACCCATCGATTTCAACTTGGCGGCGGCGCGCGTCCGGCTCAGACGCCACGCTGTTGACCTGGCTTGCGACGTACTCCATACCGCCACCAATGCTCCACTGCGGTGTCACCTCGTAGTCAGACCACACGTTAAACGTATGGCGCGGCGTACCGCCCAAACGTGACCCAACTTCCCACGCGTTATTAGAGCTACGCACTTCAGAGTCCATGTACGTGTAGCTGGTATACAAGTCCCAACCCGGGGCTAAGCTACCCATGGCACCAATCTCGAAGCCTTCAACGCGCTGCTTACCGTCTAGCACATCAAGTAGGTCTCCGCCGCCCTGAGCCGGCGTGCGTGCATTGTTCTTATCCGTACGGAACAGTGCAGCACTCAGCAGCAGGTTATCGGCAACGTTCCACTTAGTACCCAGTTCATAGGCAATGGTCCGCTCTGGATCGGTATTGAAGGCAGACTCATCAATAATGTCTTCGCGGCCCCCTTCGGTCGCATCGCCACCACCGGCTAGCTGCACCAGCCCACGATCAAAGGTACCGGTCACATCAAATGATGTGCCTACAGAGGCATACACAGTACCGTTTTCCGTTGGCTTGAAGACCAACCCCAGGTTACCGCTCCATTCGCTATCCGTTCGCGACACTGGGCCAATCGGTTCATCATAGCCAGTATCCGTGGCGGTTGATTTGACATGATCCCAGCGCACGCCGGTATGTAAGTCCCACTGAGGTGCAAGCGCCGCCACGTTCAGCGCATAAAGCCCTACCTGCTCCGACTCTAAGCGGTGACGTGTGCCATCGTAATATGCAACAGGCCTTACCCGACGCTCAGGATCATACAGAGAGGTGCGCGGGCCATTTTGGTCTGGGCGGCGGTCATTTTTAATATCCACATAGCCCACTTCAGCACCGACGACTAAATCATGACCAATCTGGCCCGTATCAAAGGAGAGCAGCAAATCTGTTTGGTTAAAGAACGACGTATCTGTTTGATCACGCGGCTTTAAGTCACCTTGCACCTGCGCCTGAGAGAAGTCACCGCTGCCCCAAGCCGCTTCAGGGATTTTGATTCGCGGTGACGACGTAATGGAATCATTCTCTACCCGGCTAGCGCGGAACTGGTTGCGCACGCTCAAGCCATCGTTGACATAGTGCTCAACGGCGACGCCCAGCTGGTCAACGTTGATCTTTTGATAGTCATCAACATGCCCGTAGAAACTGCTGTAATCAATCCCCGGCGGCAGCTGCCCGGTGTAGTAACCATCGCCTGCGCGCTGACCACCCGGCGTACGGCCACGATCATTTAAGCCCGAAGGGTCACCACTAAATCCTTCCCGATCAAGTGGAATCCCCTGGTCGGGAACGTTATTTTGCCGAGTATGTAAGAAATCAACGTCTACCCGCGTATCTTCTTGCAACCCCCACACGTAAGCGGCATACACGCCTTGGCGGTCATGCTCCACAACGTCTCGCCCATGGCCGTCTTGCGTGTGATGCATCAAGTTGAGACGAAACGCACTGTTATCATCTATACGACGGTTAAAGTCACCGGTTAGACGAAACAACTCATCCGTGCCCACAGAGGTTTCTATTCGGTTGCGGTCTTCCATTAACGGCTGCTTGGTCACAAAGTTAATGGTGCCTCCCGCAGAACCACGGCCAGAGAACGCCGAGTTAGGGCCTTTAACCACCTCGATTTGATCGACATAGAAAGGATCGCGGAAGTAGTTACCCAGGTCGCGGCTACCGTTCACGTTAATATCGTCGCGTGCGTTAAAACCGCGAATTTTAAGCTGGTCGCCACCGGGTGGATTACCTTCACCTGCTTGCAAGCTAATGCCAGAAACATTGCGCAGCGCATCGCGCAGTTCGGTAACGCTCTGGTCTTCCAGTAGGTCACTGGTCAACACCGTTACGATGCGCGGTGTTTCCAATACATCCCGCTGATACTTCACGCTATCCATAAACGTACCGCGGTAGCCTGTCACAGTGACCGTATCAAGCTCAGCTGAGGCCTCTGCGGCGGTTTGTGCGTGAGCATTAACGCCTGCTGTTGCAAGAATGCAGGCGCTAGCGGTAAGCAATGTGCGTGCATAAGAGGATGAGCGAGCGCTCACCGCACTAAAAGTGTGTGAGTTGATTGCGCTGGAAAGCGCTTTTTTCTTCGTTGTTAACATGGTGCATGCTCCCTTGTGTAAGACTTAAAAGCACCGGTAAGACGACCGTGAACTATCATCCCGATCAAAAAATGAGAATGATAATGAGAGTGAGGCGCTTTTTTATTTGGGCCATATTACCCAATAAGAACATTTTCGCAAGTGCAAACAATTATTATTTACACCAATAGCATGCTAACTAAACCGCCTATTTCAACAACTTACATGGGGATTTTGCTCACTGAGCAACGGGGCGCTGTGAGATGTACGCTCTGTCTCAATCAATTAGGAGCCTATAGCTAAAAATTATTGAAATATTTTCTCTACTTCATCACCCCATTCAAAGGCAACAAAGCGTATGCAGACAGACAAGATTGCGCTTATTAAAAGCATCGGATAGGCGGGCTGTGAAGAATAAGGGTTAGTGCATCCCAGCCCTTCTCCTTCCCAGGGGCAAGCTACTCCTATCGTCTAGGTTCACGATAATTTCTAGGCGTACTCCTGCCATCTACCTAGGAGAGTAAATACACGGTGCTTTCTCGAAGATAGCTCTACACCTCCATTGAGTTAGTTATACTTCCCTTGTAAAGCGGCATAAAAGAATACTCGACGAGCGCATTAGCTTTCGTGCTATCATTTATTAACTTTATGATTGTCAATACTATTGGTATAACCGCTCAGTGAGTAGCCCACTATTACTGTCATAAGGATGAAGCACGTATCATTCAAAAAATTAAATTAATCTACATTAAAATTTTCTAATTTATAATTTATAATTTATATTTATGAACATCAAGCAGTGAATTGTTTAAACAACTCT